>JAISEH010000034.1 GCA_031264205.1 Candidatus Margulisiibacteriota bacterium | reverse complement strand
TATGGTGTTTTTTATGCTCATCATCGGCAATGTGTATATATTTCTGCTGCCGGTGATCATCTGGCTGGCCGGACATACGGCGGACTATACTCAGTTCGCGCTGGCCGCGGTGTTTTATCTGATATTTTCCGTATCGCTGGTTACGCCTTTTCTCAAATTGATGTATGTGTCGCAGACCGGGAAGCAGATCGCGGACGGCATCGCGCGCATGGACAAAATGCTGGACGCGCGGCCGCTGCCGGAGACCAAAACCCCGCTGACCACGGACAATTACTCCGTAAGTTTTAGGAATGTGACTTTTGCTTACAACAACGGCGCGCAGACCGGTCCGGCCGCGCTGACAGACGTGAGTTTCACAGCCAGACAGGGCGAAGTGACGGCGCTGGTCGGGCCGTCCGGCAGCGGCAAAAGCACTATCGCCCATCTCATTCCCCGCTTTTATGACGCGCAGTCCGGCGCGGTCAAGATCGGTGGCGTGGATATTCGGGATATGGACAGCGAATATTTGCTGAGCATAGTCAGTTTTGTTTTTCAGGACGTGTTTTTGTTCAAGCAAAGCATCGCGGATAATATTTTGATCGGCAATAAAAACGCTTCCCGCGCGGAAGTGCTTGCCGCCGCCAGGGCCGCGCAATGTCATGAATTTATTCAAAAATTGCCGCGGGGTTATGACACAGTGATCGGCGCGAAAAACATTCATCTCTCGGGCGGCGAAAAACAGCGTCTGGCGCTGGCGCGGGCTGTGCTGAAAAACGCGCCGATACTGGTGCTGGACGAGGCCACCGCTTTTGCCGATCCGGAAAATGAGCACAAAATACAGCTGGCTCTGGAAAAACTGATGCGGAATAAAACTGTCATTATCATCGCCCACCGGCTCTCCACAGTGCGCGGCGCGGATAAAGTCGTGACGCTGGACAAAGGCAAAATAGTCGAAGAAGGAACACCTGAAAAACTGGCCGCCGCGCGGGGACTTTACAGCCGGATGTGGGCGCAGTATACGAGCGCGCTGAACTGGACGCTGTCCTCCGGCACGAGAAAGGAGCGGCCTGGTGTTTAAACTAAAAGAATTGCTGGGTTTGTCGGACGCCGGTTATCGGGATTTTCTGCGCGGCGTGCGCGCTTGTGTCCTGACCAATTTGTTGCTCTTGCTGTCTTTTGCGGTGATCATTCAAACTATCGTTGTCCTGCTGGAGCCGCTGTTAAATGGAGCGCCGTTAAATATCTTGAAACTGTGGCTGCTGTTCGGCGCCGGAACGGTCACGGTAATTTTATATTTTTTCACCTATCAAAATGAATATCGCAAAACTTACACTGTGTCCTACAGCGAGTCGGAAAAAATCCGGCTGGAAGTGGCGGAGCATATTCGCCGCCTGCCGCTCAGTTTTTTCAACAACAAAGACCTGTCCGAACTGACCACCAATATGATGGCCGACTGCACCACGATCGAGCATGTGATGAGCCACGTGGTGCCGGGTTTGTGCGCGGGTATTATCGCGGCGGCGCTGGCCTGCGGCGCGCTGGCTTTTTATGATTGGCGCATGGCATTGGCTCTGTTCGCCGCGCTGCCGTTGTCGCTGGGTCTGATTTTAGGCGGACGGCAAATACAGGCTAAACTTGGCGAGCGGCATGTGCAGGCCAAGCTGAATGTTTCGGATCGGGTGCAGGAATATCTGGACGGCATCAAGGTGGTCAAGGCTTTTGGTTTGTCCGGCGAAAAATCCCGGACGCTGGAAACAGCCCTGCGCTCGATGATGTTCGAGGCAATTAAATTTGAGGGAATTACCGGCACAGCTATTACGCTGGCCATGATGATTTTGCAGGTTGGTCTTGGTCTGGTAACGCTGACCGGCGTGTTGCTTTTGACCGGCGGCAGTCTGGACGTGATTAAACTGCTGATTTTTATTATTATCAGCGCGCGTATTTATTCGCCGCTGATCATCGTCTTTACCCTGCTGCCGGAACTTTTTTATTTTCTTATTTCCACACGGCGTATGCAGGCTTTGCGCCGCGAGCCGCTTTTGGGTGGCGCAGAAAATATTGTTTTGCCGGATTATAATATTGAATTAAAAAATGTCAGCTTTGCCTACCACAATAAAGAGGTGTTGAAAAATATCAATTTGAAAATTCCGCAGAATGGCGTCACCGCGCTGGTCGGGCCGTCCGGTAGTGGCAAGACAACTATTTCGCGGCTGATCGCCCGTTTCTGGGACGCGCGGTCGGGAGAAATATTGATCGGCGGACAAAATATCCGCGGCATAGAGCCGGAATGTTTATTAAAATACATGAGTTTTGTTTTTCAAGATGTGGCGCTGTTCAACGACACGGCGTTGAACAATATTCGTATCGGTCGGCAGGATGCCTCGGACGCTCAGGTGCGCGCGGCGGCGAAAATGGCGCGCTGTGATGAATTTATCCGCGCGCTGCCGCAGGGCTACGCGACGATTATCGGCGAGAACGGCTGCACGCTGTCGGGCGGCGAACGCCAGCGCATTTCTATCGCCCGCGCGCTTTTGAAAAACGCGCCTATCGTCTTGCTGGCCGAGGCCACCGCCAGTCTGGACCCGGAAAACGAAGCGCAGATCCAGGCGGCTCTGGCGGAGCTGGTCAAAGGCCGGACAGTTATTGTTATCGCGCATAGACTACGCACAGTGCTGGACGCGGATAAAATAGCGGTCTTAGACAACGGGCGTTTGGTGGAAGAAGGCGCCGGTCCTGAATTGCTGGCCAAGAACGGCCTTTTTGCGCGACTGCACAAACTGCAGCAGGAAAGTCTGGGCTGGACAGTGAAACGTTGAGCGCAGTAAATATCTTTACCATCACAGATTTTTTCGACTAATCGAAAACCCGCCAGAAACGGGCCGGGGTAAGCTCCAGCCCTTCAATGATCTTGAGCAATGTATTGAGACGCGGCTCGCGCTGGCCTTTTTCGATGCGCATGATGACGGACTCGCGCAGTCCGGCTTTGTAAGCCAGCTGATAAATACTCAAATCCCGTGCCAGACGTAATTTTTTTAGATAAAGGCCGACATCTATCGAATCATATTTCAAGCCCAGCTCAGCTTTGCGCGGATACTTGCCAATTGACATGTATAAATCATAGGCTATAATATAGTTGATTTTACTTGCCAGCTGGCAAAGAAATTTAAAAGGGGGAATTTCTATGGCAAACGCAAGCAATTACACCGACGCAACCGACATAGATTTCAAAGGGGGAAATTACAATATCGAAGTCGGCAAAAGCCTTTCAGCTGAAGGTATGCGCAACGCTTTGCATACCAAAGAAAATGTGACCAATAAAACAGATACTATAGACAGCAGTAATAGCTCAAGCACTGCGCAATATCCGTCAGTTAAAGCGGTCGCTGATAGTCTGAATGAAAAAGACAGCAACGCATTGCACAAAGCCGGAACGGAAACTATCACCGGCGTTAAAACTTTTGGCACAGTAGACGCGGTGGCTGAACCGCTGCTGGGTGTGGCCAAAACGATAGACGCTACTGACAACGGCAAAAAATTTGCCACCGAAGCGCAGGTCTATAAAAAACAGGACAAATTGACCGACAAACAGTTAAATTTACTGAATTCACTGGACACGCTGAGCTTTTTCCCGAAAGGCACAATACTGACTTTCAGCGCGGCGGCCTGGGATGCCAAAGATTCGGCTTTCAAAGCTATCTGGAAAATCTGCAATGGTCAGAACGGCACACCTAATCTGATCGACAAATTCCTGCGTGGCGGGGATTATGGTGATGATAGAGCAACCGGCGGCACAAATTCTCCTGTTTTGAGCGAAGCCAATTTGCCAAAATTATACGGCTGGTGGGAATCTATTGTTCATCGCAATGGAATTGGTGACGAAGGTGGACATGTTAAAATAGCAGGGCAATGGATGAATGTTCGTAGTCTTGATACAGCATGGTACGACGATAATATTTATGTTTCTAATACATTAACTGGTGCTTCATATTCGTTTAGCTACGGGGCTGATCGGCCGACCGCGCTCGACAATCGGCCTGCGTTTTATACGGTGATTTATATAATGAAAGTGGCCTAATATTTGCTTTCAAGTTAGCGCGGCAAATATCCTTACTCGCATGGCTACAACGGACTCGAGCGAATATCTTTGCCGC
>JAISEH010000087.1 GCA_031264205.1 Candidatus Margulisiibacteriota bacterium | reverse complement strand
ATATCATGCAACTGACTTTGCTGCTGATGTTGATCGTTTGTCTGCCGCTGGTTTTGCTTTTCATTATAAGTTATGTGCGTCCGGCTTTGTACGATCATGAACAGCGTCTGCTGATTTATGTGCCGCTTAGTTTTGTGCTGGGGGTTGCCGGCAGTATTTTTGGCTGGTTTCTGGCGATCAAAATTTTTATTCCGTACTTCGACAGTTTTTCGCATTTGCTGCAATTGCACAGCATGTGGAGCTTGAATTATCTGACCGGTTTTGTGATCACCAATTTACTGATTTTCTTTTTGATTTTTCAGGTGCCTTTGCTGGTGATCGTTTTGTACAATCTGAAAATCTTAAAATTGCAGGACATAGGCAAGCTGCGCCGCGTGGTGATCCTGGCGTCGGTGATCATCGGCGCGATCGTCACGCCGCCTGATGTGATCAGCCAGCTGGTCGTCGCTTTGCCGTTTTATTTATTGTTTGAATTATCCATTCAGTATTGCCGGTACAAAGAATGGCGGACGGCGGCAAAAACGATTCATTGGGACCAGCCCCCCAAAGCGGTGCGTAAAGCCAAACCGAAAAAAATCAGACGCCAGGCTAAACCGCGAAAGACCAAACGCGGCGTTCGCTCCGGAAAGGCCGCGCGCCGGAAGAAATGAAAATTCCGCGTAAGTATTTGACGCTGACTGTTCTGGCCGTTTTGCTTTACGTGCTTTTTTTGCGTTTGTTTTTGGTCAGCGTGCCGCTTTTGTGTGTGGCTGATCAGAGCAGCGAGTTTTACGATCTACGCGCCGCTGAATTGCAAAAAATCGCGGACGGCGAAATTTCTTTGATCGTTTTGAAAGACTGGCGCGGACGCATCCGGCGCGGCGGCGTGGCGGCCGGTGATGTCATTGTGGCGGACGATTTGCCAGAGTTGCGGCGTTTCTTGCGCGACAAACCGGACGCGCTGGCGCTCGTGCCCTGGCATTACGCCGATATTTCCTGGCGCACTTTGCGTCTGGACGGCCTGTATTTTTGGGAAAATCCGCGCGAGTATCCCTGGCGTCTGTCGGTCTGGCGCTGGGGCAAACAGCCGCGCTTTGACGCGCGCCGGATCAAAAATATCACGATCGGCGGGACTGTGGTGCTGTCGCGCGGCATAGGCAATGTGATCGATATGACCGGTGATGTCAACTATCCGTGGCAGGGGATAGCGCCAGTTTTTCGCGCGGCCGACTTGTCTATCGTCAATCTCAAGTCGCCGCTGGTTTACAATTACAGCAAGCCCAAAGACCGCCTGAAACTTTACGGGCAGGCGCGTTATGCCGAGAGCCTGCGGCAGGCGGGGATCGATCTTGTTTCCGTGGCCGGCAACCATATCGGCGACGCTGGCGCTATCGGCATACGCGACACGCTGGATGCGCTGGACAAATTGCAGATTCAATACACCGGCGTGGCGCAGGAGCTGGCCGACGCTTACGAGCCGTGTTTTGTGCAGCTTGGTGAGCTGCGCGTGGCTTTTTTGGCGGTGAATTCCGTCGGTCCGAATTATTACCGCGACACAGATTTGCGCGGCACGGAAATCGTCTATCACGTCGCGTCTTTTTTGCGCGAACGTCTGGCACAGGCTATCACTAAAGCGCGCGCCGCGGATCTCGTCATCGTCATGTGCAACTGGGGCGACGAGTACACCGCCCGTCCCAACAAATTTCAACAGACCTGGGGCGAATGGCTGGCCGCGCAAAATGTGCAAATCGTGGCCGGTGATCAGGCGCACTGGGTGCAAAAGGCGGATTTTCGCGGCAGCACGGCGATCTTTTACGGCCTCGGTAATTTGATTTTCGATCAAACCTGGTCGGGCGACACCCGCGAGGGCGTTATCACGCGTTATTTTGTTTACGACAAAAAATTGGCCGCCGTGGATATTTTGCCTGTTTTTTTGAACGATCAATGGTATACTGAAATCAATACGGACCGCGCCAAAATTATCAAAATGCTGGGCAGGATGTTTAATTAAATGAAAGAAATTGTTTTGACGGTCAACGGCCCGGGGGAATTGAACGGTCTGATTTTCCCGCTGGTCAAGGCTTTGCGCCGTCAGTATCCCCAAGCGCTTTACACTCTGTACGTCGTGCCTTGCCAGTTTAGCGCCGGTACGGAAGCCGCGGCCGCTCAAGCCAGCGGACTTTTTGACCACGTTTTCTCCGTGCGCGAATACCGCAAATATATTTTTCGCCGGACTTGGCCGGACAATTATCAGCCGGCGGCCGCGGGAATTGTTTTTTACGGTGGCGGTGACAGTTGGCACGCCTATCGTCTGGCCAAGAAATATAAATTTGCGCTGTACGGCTACGACGAAGGTAAGGTCACGCACAAACGCTGGTTCAAAAAACTATTTTCGCGTGACGCGGACGGCAATCTCATGGTCGACGCCGCGCTGGAGAAAAAACTGGCTTATCAAAACACGACGTTGGATTCTGGCCTGATGACCGTCGGTTTGTATCCGGGCAGCCGCTTAAAACATTTGCGCGCGCTGGTGCCTTTTTTCAGCGAAGCGGCCGCGCTGCTGTCCGAAAAATATCCGGCGCTCAATTTTCGCTGGGGCATCAAACCGGAGCTGCGCCGTCCGGCCGAACGGGATTTTCCACAGCGTTTTTCGGCGCCTTATGAAAAAGAAAATGAAAAATACGATCTGATCATTTCCATTACCGGCACAAACACCGCGCTCAACGCCGCGCTGGGCATACCGCTTTTGATACTACTGCCTTTCAATTATCCGGAGCTGGTGCCGTTCAGCGGCCTGACGGGTTTATTGTCGGAACTGCCTTTATTGGGCCGCCCCTTAAAAAAACTTTTGATCAAACTGGCCGCGCGGCGCCTGCCTTTTATTTCTATACCCAACATTAAAGCCGGCCGGAAAATCGCGCCGGAATTAGTCGGCGTTTTGACCCCTCAGCAAGTCGCGGCGGCGGCGGAAAAAATTTTGCTGGACAGCGAGGCGCGCCGGAAAATGCATGAAGAGCTGCCGCTGGCAATCGGCCGTCCCGGCGCGCAAAAAATCGCCGCTTATTTTCAGGAGATACTGCAATGAAAATCGCGGTGACTGGCGCCAAAGGTATGCTGGCCAGTGTGCTGGCGCGGCGCCTGACCGCGCTCGGACACACTGTGCTGCCGCTCGATTTGCCGGAACAGGATTTGCTGCAATTTGAGGCGGTGCAAAATTATTTGCGCGCGGCCGCGCCGGATTTTATCTATAACTGCGCCGCATTTACGAATGTCGAT
>JAISEH010000077.1 GCA_031264205.1 Candidatus Margulisiibacteriota bacterium | reverse complement strand
TGACCGCGGTTGTGGTTTTGCCGCAGCCGCCTTTGTGATTGGCTAAAGCGATAATTTCCATTTTAGACCCCCCGTCTAAAAGATTAAAAAAAGTGAAATTTTTTCACTCTCTTAACGATATATTTAAGTATAACAGTTTGGGTGATGGAAAAGCAACCAGGATGTTAAATAAAAAAAGGCATGTTATGCAAAGAAGAGTAGTAATAACCGGCCTGGGGCCAATCTCGCCGATCGGCAAAGAACGGGAAACTTTTTGGCGTTTTTTGGTCAACGGCATTTCGGGCATTCGCGTGGTGCCGGAGATCGCCAATTCGCCGCTGGGTTTTAAGACGCAGATCGGCGGGAATATTCCTGATTTTGATCCACTGCCATATCTCCACAAGAAAAAAGGCCGGCATTTTTCGCGATTTACGCAAATGGCTGTCGTGGCAGCCGGGCTGGCTATTGCTGACGCGCATCTGACTGTCACCGCGGAAGACGCGTCGCGCGTCGGCGTGATGATGGGCACCGGCATCGGCGGACATGAGGCTGTCGAGGAGCAGCAGCGTATTTTGCAAAAAGACGGCTTGAGCAAGATCAATCCTTTTTGCGCCAACGCGACATTTTCACACGCGGCCGCGGCGGAGATTTCCATTTATTACGGACTGACCGGCGTGAATTATTCTTTGTCCACCGGCTGCTCAGCTTCCGCCAACGCGCTAGGCACGGCTCTCGACGCGATACGCGCGGGCAAAGCTGACGTGATCCTGGCCGGCGGCGCAGAAACGCCTTTTACCGAAGTGGTGTACGCCAGCTTTGACGGCACAAAACAGCTTTCGAAAAAAAACGCCACGCTGGAAAAAGCGATCACGCCGTACGATCTAAACCGCGACGGTTTTTTACTGGCCGAGGGCGCGGGTGTAGTGGTGCTGGAAGAATTGGAACACGCGCTTCGGCGCGGCGCCTATATTTACGGCGAGCTGTGCGGTTTCGGCTCGTCGGCGGACGCGTATGACTCTTACCGTATGGAGCCGACCGGCGCGGGTATGGCGCGGGCGATGGAAGCGGCTCTGCGGGACGCGAATATCACGCCGTATGAACTGGACTATATTTGCTCGCACGGCTCGGGGTCCAAATCCGCCGACCTCAAAGAAACGCACGCCATAAAATTGGCGCTGGGCGACCGCGCCAAAGCTGTGCCGGTCAGCACGATCAAGTCCGTGATGGGTATGCCGTTCGGCGCGTCGACGGCTTTTCAACTCATCGCCGCGGCTTTGATGCTGGAAAAACAAATCGTCATTCCGACGATGAATTTAGAAACGCCCGACCCGGAATGCGACCTGGACTATGTGCCGAATGTTGCCCGCGAAATGATCCTCAATTATGTGTTGCTGGATTCCATGGGTCTGGGCGGCAACAACGCCGCGCTGGTGGTGAAAAAATACAAAGCAGACCGGCGCGGATCTTAACAGAGCTGACGAACACAGGCCGCGGTCAACCCGCGGCCTGCCTCTATCAAAAATTTATTCAGAAAACTTTACTTCCCTAATATCGGCAGTGTAATAATTACCCTGTCCATTATACGGCGCAGTGTTTATGCTGATAGCGTAGTAAGATTTCTTCCCCAGAATTTCTTCAATCGTGTCGATTTTTATTGACGCCACAATAATATTAGAGGTGGAAACTAATTCCGCTGTGTTGACAGTTGTAGGTCTATTGCCACTAGGTGTTTCCCACGCAGATTTGGCATTCCACTCGGAGTCATGCCACACTTCAGATTCGCCCCAATAACCATGTCTGACATCTACATAAGCCCACGTCTCATTATCCAGATAATCCCCATTATTGTCGTGGTCTGATGCAACACAAAATTGATAGCGTAAATCTTCGTTGGGAGTTTCGTCGTTTGACAGTTTGGCCATGAAATATAACTTATCGTCTTTTTTGCCAACTTTTAGACCGTGAATTCTTGCGCCGCTAATTTCGGTGGTATCGAGTTTATTGCTATCGTCTAATTCCCCGATCTGCCAGTTATCGTCCCAACCCCAATTGCTCACATCAGTTATTTCCTCCACAGACCACGTTTCTCGCGTAAAATTAGCAGTAACGGTTATGTCAGTAGTAATAGCTATCTCATCGGACGGATTATTATTTCCGGTTAAGTCTCCACTCCAACTGTCGAAACGCCAATCAGTATTAGCGAATGCTTGCAATTTTACTTTCGCGTTTTTAAGATATGTGCCGCCGTTCGGGGTTACCGTACCGGAATTAGCAGGGCTGACAGCAACGGTCAAGGTATATTCCTCTATTAAATCAGGAGGAACAGTCGGCGGAACTGGCGAAGTTACATCTACTACATCATTAATCTCGCTCGTGTACGTGTCGTAATAATTTTCTACATTCTCCTTTACTGTTTCAATAATGCCGGCCACCGTGCTGACATCGGGTTTGTTGTCTCCCGATCCGCTGTTTAGAGCGGCGATAGCTTCCCTAATTGTATTGTTTTGCGAGATCGCTTCCACCGCGACGGATGTAACAGGTGTAACATCGACAACAGGATTTTCTTCATGGGCGATATTTTTAATATTGATAGTTGCTGAGCCGTCGGACGCGGCTTTTTCCACTACCACCACATAAATTTTGCCCAAGGGCAGGTTAATTGTATAGTGTCCCTCATTGCTAGTTTTGGCAGTCGTTATTATAGTATTCCCGCCAAACTCAAATATTTTTACGTCGGCGTTTTTCAAAGGCTTGAAATTGAAATTCGCGGCGTAAACCTGCGGAATAAAAACGCTGGCTAGACCGCGTCCCAATCTTTCCGGCCAAGACGCATATAATGTATCGTCTATCGAACTGGGCACTTGCGCCGTGCCGGAAATAGTAAATGTTGTTGGATTTCCGCCGCCGCCGCCCGACGAACCGCCGCCTCCGCTGGCCTGCTGTGCCTTGCCGCAGCCGAATATGGCCAGTGTCAGCATGATTGTGAAAATTGCTAAAATTATTTTTTTCATGTTTTTTCTCCTTTTTG
>JAISEH010000062.1 GCA_031264205.1 Candidatus Margulisiibacteriota bacterium | reverse complement strand
TGCTGTTTTCCTGAATGAAATGGGTTTTACGGGCGGTCAGTTTTTTCTTGCGTTCGGATTGAATAATGTCCACATCAGCCGCCACCCGCCCCATCAGGCGTACAGTCTCGATCGGAAATTTGCCCACGGCCGTCTCGCCGCTGAGCATGACCGCGTCCGCCCAGTCGTAGATCGCGGCGGCCACGTCGGAAACTTCCGCGCGGGTCGGCAGCGGATTGTTAATCATGGACTCCAGCATTTGCGTCGCCACGATGACCGGCACGCCGCCGTAATTGGCGCGGCGGATAATGTCTTTTTGCAGGGACGGCACTTTTTCGATCGCCAGCTCCACACCGAGATCGCCGCGCGCCACCATGATCGCGTCGCTCACCGCCACGATCGCGTCGATATTTTCCACCGCTTCCGGTTTCTCGATCTTGGCGATGATTTTGTGCTCGGAATTATGCGCATGCAAAAAACTGCGCAAGTCCAGCACGTCCTGCGCCGCGCGTACAAAAGACAAAGCAAAATAATCCACGTCCATTTGCAAACCGCGCAGCACGTCTTCTTTGTCTTTTTCGGTCAGCGACGGCGTAGAGAGTTTCATGCCAGGCAGATTCATGCCTTTGTGATTAGACAGTTCACCGCCCAGCAAAACTCGCGTGTAAACATTGATCTCATCTTTGCGCAAAACTTCCAGACGCAGCCGTCCATCGTCCAGCAAAATAACATGTCCGGCTTCCGCGTCCTTGACCAGCGGCTTGTACGTCGTGGAAACTTTTTGTTCGTCGCCGATCAGATCTTCTATAGTCAGCGTAAACTCCTGGCCTTCCCGCAGTGCGATCCGGCCATCCCGAAATTTACCCACGCGGATTTTCGGCCCCTGCAGATCAATAAACAACGCGGCCTGCGTTTTTAGTTTTTCGGCAAGAGCGCGCAAATCTTTTATCGCCTGCTCCGCCCGCTCATAATCATTGTGCGAAAAATTAAAACGGAAAACATTCACCCCCGCGACCAGCAGTTTTTCCAGCATTTCCCGCGGAAAAGTGGCCGGGCCAACTGTGGCGACTATTTTGGTTTTGCGTGACAGATCCAACATGCCGGCTAGTTTAACATATCCTAATGGAATTATCCCTTGCGGCGTTTTTTTGGTAACTGACTGACTGCGCCGACTGGTTATGCCGGACAATGTTTGAAATGCTCCTTTTTTTTAAGGGGCAAAAATAATGCAACCGATTTGAGTTAATTACGATAAATACATGAGCGCGCAAAAAGAGACTACCAAAAACACTTTTGCCGCGATATAATTAAACAGAAGGGACAGGGTAAAATGGCAACTCAAGGGAAAACCAAAACAAAAGCGGCGGCCAAGCAGTCGCTGAAAATTGTGGAAAGAGCGGTTCAGGCTCCGGCGGCGGAAAACCGCAAACTGGAAAATTTTAAAAAACTGCTGGTCAAAAATCTGGAACCCAAAGCCCGTCCGGAAAATGTGGTGCAAACTATCGTCGACGCCGCGCTGGTGTCGGAATACACGCCGCAGATCCGCCAGCGCAATTATTATTCGCATATGAAAGAAGTTATTTCCAACGCGCTGCTCAAAAACAAGATTTTAAAAAAAGAAGCGCTGGATGTTTCCAAACATTATCAAAAACTGCTCGCCTAAATTCTGATGGGGGACAATATTTTAAACAACGCTTTGCTGGACAAATACGCCGAAGTTTTGCTCTGGGGATTGACTACCGCGCATCAGAAAAAATACAAACCCTACGACACTATTCTACTGCGCTGGGAGCTGCCCGCTCTGCCTCTGGCGGAAAAAGTTTACGCCAAGCTGGTGCGGAGAAAATTAAATGTTATTACGCGCGCGGTCGTCTCGCCGGAAATGGAACATAGTTTTTACCGGCACGCCGACAGTCGGCAGCGCAAGTTTGTCGCGCGCGGCGAGCGAGAATTATACGAAAATCTCCACGGCAATATTTTCATCAGCGCGCCGGATTCATTGACGCATCTCAAAGACATTGACCCAAAAAAAATGGGCGAAACGGCGGTGGCGCGGAAATTTCTGCGCGAGATCGCCGAGCGGCGCGAGGAGCGGGGCGCGTACGCCTGGACGCTCTGCACTTATCCGACGCAGGAGCTGGCGGACAAAGCCAAATTGAGCCTGAAAGAATACACCGCGCAGATCGTCAAAGCCTGCTATCTCAATGAAAAAGACCCGGTGCGCAAGTGGCAGGAAACTTTACGGTTGGCCGCGGAAATCAAAAAATGGCTGAACGCTTTGCCGATCAAAACTTTTCAGGTGGAAAGCCAGCACACTGATTTATTGATCACTTACGGCGAACAACGGCGGTTTATGGGCGTCAGCGGCCACAATATCCCGTCTTTTGAGTTGTTCACTTCGCCGGACTGGCGCGGCACGCAGGGGCGGTATTACGCCAATCTGCCTTCTTATCGTGGCGGTAATTATGTTGAGGGTATAGACCTGATTTTCGCGAAGGGCAGTGCGGTCAAAGTCCGTGCCAAAAAAGGCGAGGAGTATGTGCAAAAAACTCTGCGGCTGGACAAGCAGGCCAATAAAATCGGTGAGTTTTCCCTGACGGACAAAAGATTTTCCAAGATTGACAAATTCATGGCCGATATTTTATTTGACGAAAATTTCGGCGGCACCTCCGGCAATTGCCACATCGCGGTTGGTGCGGCTTATTCGGACACATACTCCGGTGACCCGAAAAAACTGACCAAACAACTCAAGCAAAAACTGGGTTTCAATGACTCCGCCCTGCACTGGGACCTGATCAACACAGAACAAAAGACAGTTACTGCCACTTTGCAAAACGGGAAAAAAGTTTTGATTTACGAAAAAGGGCAGTTCCAGTATTAACGGCGCTGTCTTTGTCCGGTGCGGACGAGATATCTGCCGTGAATTTTAGCCAAAGCGTGACCGATATCCTCGTGGTATTTTTCCAGCAAATAGGCGCTGTCCGCCGGCCAGCCGGTCAGCGGTTTCAGCAATTCATAAATTTCGACCTGAAAAACATTTGCCAGCTTCAGCATCGTGTACAGGGAGATCCATTTTTTGCCTCGCTCCACATCGCTCAAAAAAGGAATTGAAATTTCCGCTTTTTCCGCCAGCTCCGCCTGCGATAAATCTAAACGTTCCCGAAATTGTTTGACATTGGCGCCCAAAGTACGCAAAGCGCTGCTTTCACTCACTTCATCTTTTAGCATAATATTTATTATGCTGTGTGATTGACAAACAGACAAATATCGTATAGAATAAGTGTTATTAACTATATTATTAACAAATGAAGGGGGACATTTATGGTTATAGCGACAGGCCAGTCAATGCTGGCGAGTGACATGCTCAATCTGGTATTTTTTCCCAAAGGCGCGATCTTGATGTACGACGGCACGAGCTGGCAGGACAATGTCACGCTCAAGGGCTGGTACAAATGCGAAGGCCAGACCGTGGCTGGATATGGCGTCCTACCCGATCTGAAAAATAGATTTGTTATTGGGTATGACGGCGGCAGCCGCACGGGTGGCAACAATTCGCTGACGCTGTCCGCTGCCAATCTGCCGGAGCATAATCATAGTTTGAACAATATGTCCGTGAGCGGTCTTACGATGGAAAAAAGCGGCGGACATGAACATTCAGGTACTGGGACGACAACCGACGGTGGCGGGAGACATGCGCATAGTGTTTCAGGCTCTACCGATGAAAAAGGGAAACATACTCATGATACACATGCCGGTTCTGCGGCAATGATGATAAATTCATCACAATCGTATTCAGGAGTTTTGTCTACCTCTCATAGTGGCGCATCAGATGGCAATAGTGGTGATACGCGAGGCACAAGGGGCACATTATCTTTAAGCGCTTCGCATAATGAGACCGGCGATCATACGCATACTTTTTCAGGCTCCACTTCTTCTGAAGGTGGAGCGCATTCTCATGATGTCAATGTGAATATCCCCGAAGGCGGCTCGCATACGCATACTATTAGCGGTGGGACTATTTCCGGCTCTGTGGGCAATACCGGATCGGGCACGGCATTCGACAACCGGCCGAGTTACTACGCGCTGATCTACGTTGTCAAAGTCACCGAGGCGGGAAGCTAATATTTTTTTGTGCCAAACACTCAGCCTGTTGAGTTATTTACTCATTATACTGAGTAAATTGTAAATGGGCGAAACACCCCACCGCAGCTAACGCTGCCGCCTCCCCTTACCAAGGGGAGGCTGGCTGGCACGTAAGCTGCAGACTGGTGGGGTGTCGAGCGAAAGCGAGATATGGAAATCTCTAAATATATATCTGATTTTTTATACTACAGTATTCAATAATCATTGACATTTCAATACTGTAGTATTAGAAAAATTATACTCTCTTACTGTCTTTCGCTCGACAGGATTAAATTGCCGAACGCCGCCTAGACATACTCTTTCATTTTCTTGATGTAGATCACTGAGTAATATGCCGGCATATTGTTGAAAGTCGTGCTGGAGCCAGTGTTGCCTATCGAGCCGGAAATAGTCGAATTACTGCTGTTAATAGTATGTGTATGCGAGCCACCCTCTGCCGCTGTGCCGGAAAGAGTGTTGTGACTGTGTGCTCCGCCATCAGATATAGTACCAGTAACAGTATGTGTGTG
>JAISEH010000039.1 GCA_031264205.1 Candidatus Margulisiibacteriota bacterium | reverse complement strand
TGCAATTGCTGGCGCCGGATAAAAAGCCGCAAATTATCGCGCGGACTATGGACACGGTCACCGCGGTCGCGCCGGCGGCCGGACAGAGCACGCAGCTTATCGTCGGCGCGACGCCGGAGCGCGATTTGCAAATCGTCAGTTTGGCCGAGCATTTGTATCAGGCCAATAATTTGAGCCGCGTGTATTATTCTGGCTATGTGCCGGTCAATACGGATCAGCGGCTGCCGGCTTTGCTTGGCGATCCGGCAACGGACGCTGAGCGGAGCCGAAGTGTCCGCCTGCGCGAACACCGCTTGTATCAGGCGGATTGGCTGCTGCGTTTTTATAAATTTTCCGCCGCGGAAATATTGTCGCCGGAATATCCCGATCTCGACGAATTTGTCGATCCGAAAACCGCCTGGGCTTTGCGGCATCCGGAATTTTTTCCGGTGGAAATAAATAAGGCAAAATATGCGGAGCTTTTGCGTATTCCGGGCATCGGCGTGCGTTCCGCCAAACGCATTATGCAGACGCGGCGTTTTCATGCGCTGAACGACAAAGCCCTGCAAAGGATCGGCGTGGTCTGGAAACGCGCCAAATATTTCATTACCTGCGGCGGACATTTGCCGGATGGCGCGGTGCGTTCGGCGCCGGCGGCTTTGTACAGGTTTTTCTCATCCGAACAAAAACAAAAATTACTGCCCGGTCAGGAACAGTTGGCTTTGTTTGCCGCCTGATTATTTTGCGCGGTAATGTTATTTATTTATGATAATAGTTTAGAGGGTTTGTTCACCGCGATTTTTGAGGCTTACCGCCTGAAAATCACGCCGGAAATTGCGGCGGTGGAAAATTATCAAAAAGGCTTGTTCGATGAAACCCGCTCTATAGCAAGCGATCCGGCTAAAGCGGCCAGAGTGTCGGCCAAATTACAGGCGCTGGGAATTTTCCACAATGTGCAATACTGCTATCTCTCCAGCGTTCCGGCCAAAGAGAAAATTATTTTTAATTATGTGCGTAAAACACTGTCCGCCGGGCGCAATGTGGACGGCAATTACGCCGATCCGGACGTAGCGTCCGCGCTGGAATGTCTGCGCCGGGTCGCGCGCGAAGCGGAGCGGCTCAAAGGCCTGCTGCGTTTTCAGGAATTGAGCGATGGGAGTTTTTACGCAGCCTGCGAGCCGGAGCATTGTGTTCTGCCTCTGCTCGCCGGACATTGCCGCGCGCGCTTCAGCGCCCAAAACTGGCTGATCCACGACGCGCGGCGTAGTTTGGCGCTGGTCTATCAGGATCGCAAACTCAATCTGTTTTCCGCGGTGCACATTCAAAACGCGCGTGACAAATACGCCGCGCTGGAAAGCCACTATCAGGAATTGTGGAAAACTTTTTGGCGCGCGGTGGCGATCCAGGAAAGAAAAAATCCCCAGCTGCAAAGGCAGTTTATGCCAAAACGCTACTGGAAATATTTAGTGGAGAAAAATTAAAGTTTGCCGATTCTTGATAAATAATCCGCGCGGCCATAACTGCCGCATTGTCAGTTTGTTTGACATTGGCAGTTGCTAGGCCATTTTCTTAATATAAATCACTGAGTAATAACTCGGTAATACGTCAAATGCTTGGCCACCTCCAGCATTGTAATTTGTTTCAGTAATACCAGTTGTGCTAGGTGTCGTCCACTCTTGCATCGGTCCAGTTACCCAATTAGTACTTCCATGCTTGAGACCGCCAGTGCCTTCCGGTTCATGTATATACATATGAGCATGTCCCGGATCAGTAATGCTATGTTTATGCGCTGGCAAATGTTGTGCGCCTAAGATCATTTGCCCATTACCGTTTGCGGGCTTGTTGCCACTGCCCTTGATAAACTTATCCCGCAGATTCGGCGTCTTGCCGTGAGGCGTGTCACGCCCGTCGCAGACATACCAGCCGCCGCGCCCGTCTGTCCAGCTGCCGTCCATCATCAGTATTGAGCCTATCGGGAAAAAAGTCAGATCGAGTATGTCACTGGCCAGCATTTTCTCACCTGTTGCTATAGTCATATTTTGTCTCCTTTCTTTGGCTTGTTTATATGTCTTGCGAGTACAAGTAGTTTAACATGACCCGCTAACCATACAAACAATTATAATAAGCGGTTAATCTCTTGTCAAGAGAGCCTAAAAAAGAGGTTTGTCACATGGACATAAATGAATTGAAAAAATTGATAAGCAAGAAATTAACCCTGTTGTTGAAAAGTAGCGGCAAAACTATTGAGGCCACCGCTTACGAGTTAGGCATGGATTTCAGTCAGTACTACAGACTTTTGAAAGGGCAGAGAATGCCCTTATTGCCGACTTTGTTGCGCATCAATAAAATATACGGCGTCACCATGAACTGGTGGTTTGAGGATGTGGACAAAATACCGGAACGTTTGACCAAGACAAATAAAAACCCGCTGGAATTTCAGTTGCTAAATACTTTTAAGAAGCTGAATTGCAAGACGCAAAAAACCGCGGTGGCTGTGCTCAAGGCGTTGGCTAAAGGTTAAACGCCAGCCTCCCCTTAATTAAGGGGAGGCTGGCTGGCGCGAAAGCGGCAGACTGGTGGGGTGTCGCGCGCAAGCGCGACAGGCAGATCTCTAACCCTCC
>JAISEH010000134.1 GCA_031264205.1 Candidatus Margulisiibacteriota bacterium | reverse complement strand
GTAACCGCGTAAGCAGCTTAAACAAAAACCACAGGGGAAAATACAATGTGAAACAATTGTTTCACGGCTTTTAAGACAGCCCTTTTATTAGTATAATTCCGGCTTAATTTATGAAATTTACTGTTCTAAAACAATCCAAAAAATCATCAGCCCGCGCCGGTTTGCTGGAGACGGCGCATGGCGTCATCGAAACGCCGGTTTTTATGCCGGTGGGCACGCTCGGCACGGTCAAGGCGCTGACGCCGGAGCTGGTCGCGGAGCAGGGCGCGCAGATAATTTTGAGCAACACCTATCATTTGTTTTTGCGTCCGGGTGCGGACTTGATCGCCCGCGCCGGCGGTTTGCATAAATTCATGCACTGGGACAAACCGATTTTGACTGATTCCGGCGGCTTTCAGGTTTTTTCGCTGGCCAAACTGCGCCAAATATCTCAGGACGGCGTGGAATTCCGCTCGCCCTTTGACGGCGGCGCCAAACATAAATTTACACCGGAGCTGGTTGTGGATATTCAGCGGCAGCTCGGTTCGGATATTATGATGCCGCTCGATGTTTGTTCGCCGCACACCGCCACCAAAAAGAAAATCGCGGCAGACCTGCGCCTGACCCTGGACTGGGAAAAACGCGCGCGCGATTATTTTTCCGGTTTAAATCAAGCCGGGCAGGATTTTTCGCAGGCTTTATTTGGCATAGTGCAGGGCGGTCTGCATGAGGATTTGCGGCGGGAGTCAGCGGAATATTTGCGCGCTCTGGATTTTGCCGGCTACGCTATCGGCGGCGTGTCGGTGGGCGAGCCGGCAGAAGACCTGTACCGCGTGGCGCAATACACGGCCGCTTTGCTGCCGCCGGACAAACCGCGTTATTTGATGGGTGTCGGCCTGCCGCAAAATTTATTACAATGTGTGCCTTTTGGCATCGACATGTTTGACGCGGTGCTGCCGACCCGTCTGGCCAGACACAATACTTTTTTTGCGCCGGACGGACCGGAAAATATTCTCAACGCCAGATATGCCGCGGATTTGACGCCGTTGGTCGAGGGCTGCGACTGTTACGCCTGCCGGAATTTTTCGCGCGCCTATGTCCGGCATCTCGCGCAGGCCAGAGAGATTTTGGCGATCGTTCTAATGACTATTCATAATATTCGTTATTTGGTAAACTTAACGCGTGATTTGCGGCGAAAAATTTTAAATGACGAGATTTGAGGGGGCGCGATGGACAAAGCAACTCTAAACAAAATATTGTTTTCCTTGATACTGGTGGTTTTTCTGGCGGCGCTGTGGATAATCTCGCCGACCCTGACGCCGCAGTGGAAAATCAAGCTGGGTCTGGATTTGCAGGGCGGCACGAGCGTGGTTTTGCGCGCCAAGCCGACGGCGGAAATCAAAACAATTACTGCCGATGTGCTGGGCGGCATTATCAGCGTGATCGAGAATCGCATCAATGGTTTGGGCGTGGCCGAGACCGCGGTTTATTCACGCGGCGGCGATCAAGTGGTGGTGGAAATCCCCGGCGCCAGCGCCGCGGAAAACGCGCGGATTTTGGAGCTGATCAAATCCACCGCGCTTTTGGAGTTCAAAGAAGCGGAGTGGGTGCCCGGCGATCTCTCGCTGCTTTCGGAAAAAGAGCGGCAGGATTTTTTGGGCGACGGCGAGCTGGCCGTGGTGCCGCGCTACAATAATAGAGGCGAAATTAGCCACGAGGATCAGATTGTTTTGCGCCGCACGGTAATGGCCGGCAATGATCTCAAGGCGGCCAATCCCTCGACCGATGAATTTGGCCGGCCGGTGGTGGCTCTGGAGTTCAATACAGAAGGCGCGCGTAAATTTTATACCGCCACTTTGCGCTCGGTAGGCCGGCCGCTGGCTATACTGCTCGACGGCAAGATCATTTCCGCGCCAAATGTCAATGAGCCGATTTCCGGCGGACGCGCGCAGATCTCCGGCTCGTTTAGCGTGGCGGAAATGCAAGACCTGGTCATCAAATTGCGCGCCGGTTCTCTGCCGGTGCCGATCGAGGTGCTGAATAACGAAATAGTCGGCCCCACGCTCGGCAAAGACGCCATTGACCAGTCGAAATTTGCCGGAGTGGTCGCTTTGCTTTTGGTGGCGGTGGCCATGCTTTTGGTTTACCGGCTCAATGGTTTGCTGGCGGATCTGGCTTTGCTGGTTTACATCGCGCTGGTCTTTGCGGTCTTGATCCTGCTGAACGCCACGCTGACCCTGCCCGGTATTGCCGGTCTGATCCTCTCTATCGGCATGGCCGTCGATGCCAATGTGATTATTTACGAGCGGCTCAAAGAAGAATTGCGCGACGGGTTGCCGCTGCTCTCCGCGATCGACAACGCTTTTAATAAATCGCTCTCGGCGATTTTGGACGGCAATGTCACGACGATCCTGGCGGCGGTGTTTCTCTACTGGCAGGGCACCAAAGCGATACAGAGTTTTGCCGTGACCTTGTTTGTCGGCACGCTGCTTTCGATGTTTACCGCGCTAGTGGTGACCAGACTGTTCATGCAAAATCTTTATCAGCTGAAATTTTTGCAGCCCAGGGCGCAGAGGGAGGCCGTAGGAGTTTTATGAAGTGGAGCAATGGGTGGTTTGCGCTGGGCGGCCTGTTTATTGCCGCTAGTCTGGCTGTTTTTATTTTTAATTGGCAAACTACCGGCCAGGTTTTTAATCTGGGCATTGATTTTACCGGCGGCACAGTGTGGGTTGTCCGTTTTGCGCAGCCAGTCGCGCTGACGGAGCTGCGCGCCAAATTGAGCGGCGAGAGAGTGGATATTACCACTATTCAAGCGCAAAATTCCGTTCAAGAAGATTTCCGGCTGAAAACTATGGAAATGTCTGACGAGCAGCGCGAGCAATTCACCGGCATACTGCAGGAAAATTTTGGGGCTTATGAGCTTTTGAGTTTTGAAAATATCGGCGCGTCGGCCGGCAGCGATCTTTCCCGACAGGCTCTGATTTTGGTTGTCCTGGTTTTATCCGGTATGTTGATTTACATCACTTTCCGTTTTGAGTTTTGGACGGGGCTGGCGGCGGTGCTGTGTTTGCTCCATGATGTGCTGGTCACGCTGGGCGTGGTGTCTTTTCTGCGGCTGGATTTCAATCTCTCGATGATCGCGGCGGTTTTGACTATTGTCGGTTATTCGATCAACGCCACGATTATTATTTTTGACCGCGTGCGTGAAAATCTGCAGTCCGTGCAGCAGCCGGATTTTGCGGCGGTGGCCGACGCTTCTCTGCGCAGCGTGCTGGGGCGTTGCATTATGACTTCGTTTACGACTATGCTCGCGGTGCTGGCGGTTTATATTTTCGGCGGCGCCAGCATCAAAAATTTTGCCCTGACTATGTTTATCGGCTTTGCCGCCGGCACTTATTCGTCGGTGTTTTTGGCGGCGCCGCTCTATGCCGTGTTTAGAAAAGCCGCTTAACGGACAGTTGGGACTATGGCTATTAAAGAAACGCTGCGTGAATTTTTAACTCCCGAAGAATATCTCGACGATATTTTGGCGCTCAATTTGCAAAGTCTGGCCGCGCGCGGCGTTAAATTGCTGCTGATCGACGCGGACAACGCTGTCCTGCCGCCGGATAGCGCCGAGCCGTCCCTGCGCATGATTTACTGGTTTGAACAATTAAAAAATTATCCTTTCCGGACAGTGCTGATCTCCGGCAGTTTAGACCGCGCGCGGCTGACGAAGCTCTCCGCCGCTTTGCACACGCCGGTTTATTACGCTTTGCTCAAGCCATTATTAAGCGGATTTAGAGCTGTGCTGGCCGAATACGACGCGCGTCCGGAGGAATGTGCTCTGGTCGGCGGCGCGCTTTGGGCTGATGTTTTGCCGGCCAGATTTTTAGGTTTTTACGCTGTGCTGGTTAAAGATAGCGATCAGCCTGTTATAATCGAACAGCGCGTCAGTTTACTGCGGCGGACCCGCGCGGCGTTTTTAGAAAGATTGATCCAAAGGCAGGTGTGATTTTGCGTAAATTTTGCGCTCTGTGTTTTTTGCTATCTCTGGCCGTGGCTCTGGACCTCAAAGGGCCGCAGGAATTGGTGCGTTTGCCGCGCGGCGGCAGCGCCAGACATGCTGTGATCTTGAATAATCCCACGGAGCAGCCGGAGAAAATAACTGTTTCTTATTATCTCGAGCAGAGTCCGGACGACGGCCGGCAGTATGATTACCGGCAAATGCTGGACAGCCTCAAGCAAAAAACCGAGCTGCGGTTGGAGCCGAATTCTTTTCAAGAATACGCCTGGACTATTCAAACCGACGATCACACGGCGCTGGGCAAATATTTATTTTGGGTGGTGTTTACGCGCGACACTTATACGCAGAGCAATGCAGAAAGTGTTTTTGTCGTGCAGGAAGCCAGCGCTTTTCCGCTGCGTGTGGAATGTCTGGCGCCGGAAGCAAATTAAATAACAGGAGGTAAATTTATGTTTGGTGGATTGGGCGATATGGGCAATATGCTAAAAAAAGTCGGTGAGATGAAAACGAAAATGGCCGCCGTGGAAAAAGAATTGCAAAACACGATCATCAAAGAAATTTCGGCGGACGGCGCGCTCGAAGTGGAGATCACCGGCAAGATGAAATTAAAAAGCGTGAAATTACTGAAAGATTTTGCGGCGAATGACCGCGGCCGGCTCGAGAAAACTATTTACGAAGTTTTTAACAAAGCGCTGGAGCAGGTCGGTCGGACCGCACAGCAAAAACTTTCCGCGGTGACCGGCGGATTGAAAATCCCCGGGCTGCTGTAATGGGGCCGCTGGACGAACTCGCTAAATATTTTCAAAAAATGCCTTCGGTTGGCGCGCGCTTAAGCACACGTCTGGCTTTTTTTGTTTTGAGCCAGTCGCCGGCTTGGGTAAATGGTTTTACGGAGGCGCTGCAGGCGGTCAAAAAAAATGTCCGTTACTGCTCGGAATGTCACAATATCACGCTGCAAGACCCCTGCGAGATTTGCCGCGATCAGACGCGCGACCGCGCTTTGCTCTGCGTGGTGGCCGAGCCGCGCGATCAGCAGGCCATCGAAAAAGTCGGCTACAAAGGCCTGTACCATATTCTCGGCGGATTGCTTTCGCCGCTGGACAATATCACGCCGGAAGTTCTGCGCATCGAGGAATTGGTGCGGAAAATCCGCGGCGGAGTTTTTCGGGAAGTGTTTTTCGCGCTGGACCCGACTGTGGAAGGCGAGGCGACGATTATGTATATTTCCGAGCTGCTCAAAGATTGCGCGGTGAAATTGACGCGTCTGGCTTACGGCCTCTCCACCGGCGCGAATATTGATTATGCTGATGAATTAACGCTGACGCGCGCTTACGAAGGACGCGTGGCGATTAACTAAATATCGTACAATTCGCTGAT
>JAISEH010000056.1 GCA_031264205.1 Candidatus Margulisiibacteriota bacterium | reverse complement strand
AAAGACATGCGGATTTCCACTTTGATTGATTATTTGGACAGCCTCGATATGGGATTAGAGATCACCGCTTATCTCAGAAACTCCGCCAAAAAGGAATTATTATTGCGAGTATGAGTTTCAGCGTAAATAGGGACAGGCACGAACTATGTCAATAAACGCAGTGGGGATATCGAGTGTCAGACAGAAGCATACTGACAAAACAAACCGATATTTTGCAGCCAGCGTGTGTCTTCCAGCAGGAAGCGGTATTGCGCCAGCGTCTCCTGCACAGCCGCGTTTTTATTTAAACTTTTTAGCGCTTTGCCGAGGTCCTGCAAAAAACGCGCGCCCATATTCACAAGCAGCTGCGCCAGCTCCATCTTTTTGATCTCTCTGCTGTTTTCCAGTTTTTTGGCAAAATCCTGCAACGCGGCTCTGGTCTGCGCGTAAAACTCCGCCAGCCTGCGCAGCTCGTCAATCTTAGTTTTGTCCCACTGGCTGACCACCCGGACATCCTGCCGGATCAATTTGACCAGCACATCAAAAGCGATCGCGGTGCCGCTCTTGTACCGGCTGCTGTATTCATAGCAGCCGTCCAAAAAATTCAGATCGGCCGGAATATTCAGCGGCGCGGCCTCTGCTTCCAGATCACAAAACAAGACGCTCAAAGGCACGGCGTCCAAACCGCTCAGCGCGGTGTTGACCAAAAAATAAGCGTCGGATTTTAATTTAAGCACCAGTGTCCCGCCGCTTTGCTCGTATTCCCGCCGCAGCAACGCGGCTAGAGCGGCATATCTTTTGGCTTGCTCGGATAGCACAGCGTTTTTCAGCAAACTAAAATCCGCGCCGCGCTCCGTATTGGAAATATCCAGCCGCGCATAAAAATCATCACAAACATTGTCCAGCGCGAGCGCCGCGGCGTCTAAATAGCAGGCAAATTCTTTCAAGCCGATCTGCCGCTCCAGAAATAATTTTTGATTTTCCGCGATCAGGCCGGAAAAAGCGGTGAAGCGTTCGTCCAGCGCGGCATAAGCGGCATTCAGCGCGGCGTCTTTGAGGCGGTAAATATCTTTTTCCATTTTTTTGAATTCCGGCCTGGTGGACGGCAATGAAACATTGTCGAGCTGTTCAGCGACAGCGTGCAGCGAACCGCGGAGACTGGCTGTCAGCTCGGCCAAATAACCCTGTTTGCCGTCTTTTAAAATTTCTGCCGCGCGCGATTTTAGCTCCGTCGAAAGCCGTGCGCCGCGCGCCAGCTGACCCAGAGCCGCGCGCAGCGGCCGCAGGTCATAACCAGACTCCGCGTCGAGCAAAATAAAAAAAATTTCCTCTTGCAGATCATCTGGCATGATTTTGAATTGAGCGGCCGCTTCTTTGAGGCCGCCCTGCCGCAGCAATAAATACGTGTGGCGCGCGGCGCGCCGTACCTGTGCCGCGTCGCGACTGTCGACAAATTCGCCAAAAATCGTCCGCGCCAATTCGCCGGACTTGCGCCCCAAACGCTGATGCGCCGCGCGCGTCGATTTGTGCTGGCGCAATTCTTCCGCGGTATTGGCAAAAAAAGCGCCGGTGTCGAGCACCGCTGTCGCGGTATTGCTGACCGGCGGCAGCAGATCTTTGGGCAGCGCGGGAGCCGCGTCGTCCGCCGGAGCTTCGTCGTTTGCTGCGCCAGCTGCGCTGCCCGCTTTCGCGCCAGCTGCGCTGTTCGCTTTCGCTCCAGCTGCGCTGTTCGCCTTCGCGCCAGCTGCGCTGCCTGCCTTCGCGCCAGCTGCGCTGGTGAAAAAATCCTCAATTACTTCACCCTGCGGCATGGATTCTCCTTTTCTAAATTTTCTTAGCCAGCGCTTCGCAAAAAGCCTCACGCTGTTTTTGCGGCATTTTCAAAGAGCCGAACACTTCGTCAACCGCCGTCTGTTCCGTACCGGCAAAAAGCATTTCGGCCAGTTTTTGCAAAGCCGGCTCGTTGTGGCGCAGCTGCAATTCCGGCAAATAAAGCTCCTCGACAAAACGCAGTTTGGCCAAAACCTGTTCTTTGGTCGCGGCGCCGGACTGCAAGTCTTTGTCCACGCGCAACCGGAGCTGATTGAGCGCGTCGGTAATCTTGCGACTCTCCTCGGCGCGGCGCGCGGCGATAGCCTGCAAGTCGACTTTTTGCAGCGCGGCCTTTTTGAGCTGCAGAGTTTGCTGATCGCTCTCCAGCAGGTCTTTGTACAGCTTGGTGTTCAGCGGCTGAATATTCTCAAAATTGCGCCGCGCATTGACCGGCACGGCAAACTCGCGGCCTGGCTCGATACCTTTGAGCCGCAGAAAATACGGCTTGAATTCAAAGCGGTCAAAACGCTGCATATTGTCGCTGAAAAAATGCTCGATCGAGATTTGATGCGTGTTGAGATAAGCGACCGCCTCTCTTTTTTTGTCCAGGTCTTTGTAAGTACAGAGCAGCCCGAGCACGGCTTTCAACTCGATCGGGCTGGTGCGGATCTTGCCGGTAATGACGGAATTAAAATAAGCCAGCAGAGCCGCCGGTTTTTCCTCGGGTTGCAATTCATCAAGTTTTAATTTGGCAATAACGCTGTCTTCTATAGTCCCGCCAGCCATAAAACACCTCTCTTGTCCAAACCTATACCCAGTTTTGGGAAATATATGCCTGTCGCCAATGCGACAGGCACTTCCTCCGCGGCTTGAGGCCGCTGTCGGTCGTCCCATAATTGTAAAATTTATCTTTAAAAATTCTCGATATTTTTTTGCAGGGCGGCCAGCGAGCCGTCGTTGACGATGAGTTTGTGCGCGCGCTTCTTATATATGTAGACTTTTTGATTGGCCGCCAGCCGCCGCCAGACCTGACCGGCGGTCAGCCCTCTGGCCGTCAGCCGCTCGTAGAGCAGATTTTCCGGCGCGTCGACAAAAAGCACTTTGTCGCAGTATTTGGCCAGACCCATTTGATAAAGCAGCGCCGCATCAATGACAAAATGATTTTGCCGCGCGCGGATCTGTCGCCGGATAATCCGCCGCATAAAAGGATGTGTCAGCATATTCAGGAGCCAGAGTTTGAGCGGAGATTTGAAAACCTGCCCGGCTATGTCCCGCCGCTCCATCGAGCCAAAAAACAAACGCAGGCCGCAACGCACAAATTTGTTTTCGGCCAGCACCCGATGTCCAACCGCGTCCACCTCGATGTATTCCGCGGCAAAACGCCGTGCCAGCAGACGCGCCGCTTCAGATTTGCCGCTGCTGATAATGCCCGTGACGCCGATGATCATAGCCTCAAATATATGCTAGACTGCCAGCCATGTCAAAAATCCGCGCGTTGCTTTTTGACATGGACGGCGTCATCGTCGATTCCATGCCTTATCATTTTTTCGCCTGGTACGAGGCGCTCAAAAAATACGGCATCACAGTCAGCACGCAGGATATTTACGCGCATGAGGGCGAAAAATGGGAAATCACGCTCCGGCATTATCTGAGCCAAAACGGTTTGCCCGGCGATCTGACCTTTCAGCGGAAAATTTTTAATTACCGCCAAAAATTATTCCACAAAATATTCCGGCGGCACATCATGCCCGGCATACCGGAACTGCTCCGCGAATTAAAAACCAAAAAATATCGTCTCGGTCTGGTCAGCGGCACGCCGAGCGGCGATATGCCTCAGTTGCTCTCCAAACCGCTGCTCAAATTATTTGACTGCGTGGTCGGCGGCGACATGGTCACGCACAGCAAACCGCATCCCGAGCCGTATCTGGCCGCCGCGCAAAAACTGGCGCTCCGGCCGGCGGAGTGTCTGGTCATCGAGAACGCGCCGCTGGGCATTCGTTCCGCCAAAGCCGCGCAAATGTGCTGTCTGGCCGTCACTACCAGCCTGCCGGAAAGCTATCTAAAACAAGCCGGCGCGGATAAGGTGTGCGGGATACGGGATTTGAGAAGACAAATATTCAAGATAATATGAATTGACATCCGTCGTCAGGCAAACAATTTTTTTGCTATGTTATAATTTATACATGAAAATCTACCTGGATATTTGTTGTTACAACAGACCTTTCGATGACCAAAGCCAAATGAAAATCCAACTTGAGACAATCGCAAAATTGCATATTCAAAGCGCGGTACGGCAAAATATTTATGAACTTGTTTGGTCTTACATGTTGGACTACGAAAATAGCAACAATCCATATGAGGAAAAACAAAACGCTATTCAAGTATGGAAACATATTGCCGAGCATTATTGCAAATCTTCACCAAGCATTTTACAAGCAGGTAAAAATATCGAAAAACTGGGTATAATGTCTAAAGATGCTTTGCACATTGCTTGTGCTTTGCACAGCAAGTGTAATTATTTTATTACAACTGATTTAAAACTGTTGAAAAAGAAAATTGACGGGATTAAATTAATTAATCCTGTTGATTTTGTAAGAGAGGTGGAGTAATGGGTAAGTCGGAAACAGCCTTGAGGGTAGAGGCTATGGATATATTGTTGCATAAGCTCGGAGAAGTAGACACAGAACGTTTCATCACTCTGATAAAAACCGATAACTTCGATTACACTGAATGGCGGCGTGGTCTATGGCAGGACAAAACTATAGACGAAATACATAACTTGGCTACTGAATACGAGCAAAATCACTAAATATTGATTTATTCTTGGGGTGAGCGACCGGGTTTGAACCGGCGGCATTCAGAGCCACAATCTGACGCTCTACCAACTGAGCTACGCCCACCACAATATTAACGCGCGCCCGGTATGAATCGAACATACGACCCTCTGCTTAGAAGGCAGACGCTCTATCCCCTGAGCTACGGGCGCAAGAAACGGGTTAAGTTTATCATGAAACTAGTTTGACACAAAATCCCCTGACCCGAACTTAACGAGCGAGCACAGCGAGCGAAGTTAAGTGAGGGAAACAAGCACACGAAGTGTGCGCCGTTAGCTACGGGCGCAAGAAACGGGTTAAGTTTATCATGAAATAGTTTGGCACAAAAGAAGTATCAACGAAAAAGACGGGCTGTGTTAAAATAATTTTATGAAATATTTAATAATGATCGGCGACGGCATGTCCGGCCGGCCGCTCAAGGAACTGCAAGGGCAGACCACGCTGGCCGCCGCGCGCACGCCAAATATCGACAAACTGCTGTCCGCCGGTCTGACCGGCCTGGTGCAAAACGTCCCGCGCGGCATGAAGCCGGGCTCCGACATCGCCAATATGTCTATATTTGGCTACGATCCGCGCCAGCGCTACTCCGGCCGCGCGCCGCTCGAAGCCGCCGCCATGGGCATCAAACTTGGCGCGTCCGACGTGGCTTTTCGCTGCAATCTGGTGACTATTCAAAACGGCAAGATGCGCGATTTTACCGCCGGTCATATCGCGACTCCGGCGGCGCGCAAGCTGCTCAAAAAACTCGATCACACTCTGGGCAGTGCGCAAATCAAATTTTATCCGGGCGTGAGCTACCGTCATCTCTGCGTCATCAAGCGCGGCAATCTTCGCGTGAACTGTACGCCGCCGCACGACATCACCGGACAGAGTGTCAAAAAATATCTGCCCCGAGACGCGCTGCTCAATCAACTGATGAACGCTTCGCAAAAAATTTTGGCCAAAGAAAAAACTCAGGCCACGCAAATCTGGCTGTGGGGACAGGGTCAGGCTCCGAAACTGACTCCGCTCGCGCAAAAATATAAATTGGCCGGCTCGGTCATCACGGCCGTGGACTTGATCCGTGGACTGGGGCATTACGCCGGACTGCAGCCGCTGCGCGTCAAAGGCGTGACCGGATTTCTCGACACCAATTACGCCGGCAAAGCACGCGCCGCTCTGCGCGCTCTGAAAAAACAGGACATCGTCATAGTGCATGTCGAGCCGCCGGACGAGTGCGGTCACATGGGCGACGTGAAATTAAAAATCCGGGCGATCGAAGATTTTGACAGCAAGATAGTCGGGCCGATTTGCCAGGAATTATTTAAGAAAAAAATCCCTTTTCGCGCACTGATCCTGCCCGATCACCCCACGCCGATCTGCCTCAAAACTCATTCCGGTGAGCCGGTGCCGTTTGTTTATTTTGACTCGGCCAAACCGCGGCCGTTTCGCCTGCAAAAATACGCGGAGAAAACCGCTAAAAAATCCGGACTGTATATAGCGCGCGGGCACGAGCTACTGGGTAAACTTTATGCCGGTTTTTGATTTTGAATGCGGCCAATGCCAAAAAAAATTTTCTGAGCTGATTTTTGGCCGGGAAAAAATAAGCTGTCCCCACTGCGGCGCGAAAAATCCGCGCCAGCTATTTTCCGGTCTGCACACTATCTCCGACGCCACTCGTCTGGAAACTCACGCCGCCGATCTGCCGACTATGGCGCAATGGGAGAAGGCGCGGCGGACTAAACCGACGGATACTGAACGAAGTCAAAGTGTCCACCGCAAAAAGCAATCCGCAGAAAAAATAAAACGTCTGTCTATGCGGGACTTAAAGCCCCGCGCAGCAATTTCTCAAGCGCGGCGTAGCCGCTGATAGTATTTATCTCCCGCCGCAGCTCCGCCGCGCCGGAAAAACCGCTGATATACCGCGCCGCAAATTTGCGCATTTCCGCGATAGTTTTATGCTCATTGTCCGGCTTGTACTGCAGTAACCGCCGCGTGTGCTCGAGGTACATCTCGGCGCGCTGCTGCGGCGACGGCGCAAAATCCGCCGTCTCAAATATCCACGGATTGCCGATCGCCGCGCGGCCAATCATGGCCGCGGCGCAGCCGGTCTGCGCCAGCAGCGCGCCTGCATCCGTCTGGCTTTTTACATCGCCGTTGCCGATCACCGGTATTTGCACAGCCGCGACCAATTCTTTGATCTTGCTCCAATCCGCCTGTCCGGTATAAGCCTGCTGTCTGGTGCGCGCGTGCAAAGTCACCGCCGCCGCGCCGGCTTGCTCGGCGATCTTGCCGAGTTCCAAAAAATTTAAATCCCGCGCGTCCCAGCCGAGGCGAAACTTTACGGTAACCGGAACGGGAGATTTAGCGACAGTCATTTCAATGATCTCGCGCGCCAGCGGCAGATTTTGCATCAACGCCGCGCCGGAGCCGGAGCTGACCACTTTGCGCACCGGGCAGCCCATGTTGATGTCGATGCAGGCAAAATCCGTGTTTTCAGCCAAAAAATCCACTGCCCGCGCAAACTCCTCG
>JAISEH010000049.1 GCA_031264205.1 Candidatus Margulisiibacteriota bacterium | reverse complement strand
CCAGTGATTGCCGTGTATAAATTCCCCAAATTTTCTTACTGGCTGATCAATAAATTGCTGGCCAGAAAAATTCCTAAATATAAAGCTTTACCCAATATGCTGGCTGGCAAAGAGATCATGCCGGAGCGCATTCAGAATTTTAGCGCGGCGGAGTTGTACGCCTTGCTAACTAAAACTCTTTACGATAAAAAGAAAATACAAAAAATCAAAAACGAATTTGGAAAATTACGCCAACATTTGTCGGCTAAAAATGTTTTGAAAAAAAATGCTAGCGCGGTGTTGGAGTTGCTTAAAAGAAAATCCTGAAAAGGTTGTAATGTTTTGTTTATAATTCAATCACACGTGTCGCTACTTTCTCGGCAAATACTTTGTCGTGCTCGACAAAGATCATAGTCGGCTGATATTTGAGCAGCAGATTTTCGATCTGCAAACGTGAAAGTACATCGATGAAATTGAGCGGCTCGTCCCAGAGATAAACATGCGCGCTCTCGCACAAACTGCGCGCCAGCAGGACTTTCTTTTTTTGTCCGCCGCTGAAATCCCGCAGATCGTTCTCAAATTGTTCGCGGCTGAAATCCAGCTTGCGCAGTATCGCTTTGAATAAACTCTCGTCGAGCTGATATTTCTCCGCATAGTCCTTGAGTCCGCCGCGCAATTGTGTTGTGTCCTGTGAGATATAGGAGATTTTGAGAGCGGGTGAGATTTTTAATTCTCCGCTGTGATTTATTTTCGCGCCGAGAATCAATTTTAACAGACTGGATTTGCCGCAGCCATTGCGTCCTTTTAGATGTATTCTCTCGCCAGAGCTTAAAGTGAAATTTAGTTTAGTAAAAACCGGCTTGTCCGCGTAGGCGATAGACAACTCCCGCGCTTCGATCAGTGGATTTTGATGAAAAGTAAGCGGCTGCAATTTTAGTTCCGCGGCGGTGTCGATATTTTTTAATAATTGCGCTTTTTCCGCAATGGCTTTGGTCTGACGTCGCTCAGCATTCTTGGCGAGCTGCATCATTTTCGCGGCCTTGTGGCCAATAAAACCCTTGTCGTAAGCCGCGCCGCTGCCCCTGTCGATTTGATATTTGCCGCGTTCGGTTTTGTCTGACCAATCGGACATACGCCGCGCGGATTTTTGTAAACGGCCAATATCTTTTTTTAATTTCGCGTTTTCCGCCAGCTCAAAATTATCCTGATATTCTTTATTTTGCCACCACGAGAAAAAGTTGCCGCGCTGCACTTCAATATTGGCGCGGTTAATCGCCAGCACATGGTCAATGCAGGAATCCAGAAAATGCCGGTCATGCGAGACGAGAATAAAACCTTTTTTGCGATTTAGATATTGAGCGACGATTTCCCGCGCCTCCAGATCGAGATGATTGGTCGGCTCGTCGATGAGCAAAAAGTTGTTTTCTTTGAGAAATAAAACAGCCAGCAAAATTTTGGTCTGCTCGCCGCTGCTCAAAGCACTGAAATTTCTGGCCAAGATTTCCGCGTCGAGATTTAAGAGAGATAATTCTTTTTCCAGCTGCCAGAGTTCGTATTCGGGATAGATCTCGGCGGCGACCGTCAGCGCTGTTTGATTTTCATCCCGCACCGCATAAGGGAAATAGGCAAAATCAACCGCCGCGCTGATCCGGCCGCGGTAGGCGTATTGCCCCAGCAGCAATTTTAAAAAAGTTGTTTTGCCGCGGCCATTGCGCCCGATGAAGCCGAGTTTCCAGTCCGTGTCTATGGCAAATGAAACGTTTTCAAAAATGTTTTCAGAGCCGCTTTCATATGCAAAAGTCAAATTGTTGATATTGATTAACGACATTTTTCATACTCCTTACGCCTGCTCCAACAGCTCTTGCGCATGGGCGGCGGCGCTCTCGGTCATTTTGCCGGAGAGCATACGGGCGATCTCCAGCTCGCGAGCGGCTTTATCCAGCGGCGTGATGGCCACGGTGGTGGTGTCGGCGGTGGCGGATTTTTCCACACGTAGATGATAGTCGGCACGCGCCGCGATTTGCGCCAGATGCGTGATGCAGATGACCTGATGCTTGCGCGCGATACTGTGAATGGCGTCGGCGATAGCCAGCGCGGTCTCGCCGCCGATACCGGCATCGATCTCGTCAAAGATCATCGCTGAGCTTTGATCTTGCTCGGCCAGAATTTTGCGAATGGCCAGCATGACGCGCGAGATCTCACCACCCGAAGCGATCCTGGCCAGCGGTTTGACCGGCTCGCCAGCATTGGCCGAAATGAGAAACTCCACAGTATCCAGTCCGTCCGCTGCGTAATGGCCGGTCGTGAAATTTATTTTGAATTGCGCGCGCGGCATACGCAGGGCTTGTAGCGCGCCGATAATTTTCTGCTCCAGTTCTGCGGCGATTTTCTGGCGGTGTTTGGACAATTCACCGGCGGCCTGCAAATAGGTTTTTTCCGCAGCCGCTAGATCTTTTCCCAATTTGGCCAGCCGCTCGTCCGTGTCTTCCAGACCGGACAGCAGCGTCCTTAACTGGTCGCGTTTTTTGATGAGCAAGGCAGTGATGTCTTCTTCCTCAAGTTGTTTGAGATGCTTGCGTTTGAGTTTGTTCAGCAAGTCCAGCCGCTCGTTTAGCTCATCCAGTCTTTGCGGCGAGAATTCCAGATGATTTTCGTAATCGGCCAGACTGTCGTGAAAATCCTCAAAATCCAAACTGAGTGCTTCGGCTTTGTCCGCGAGATTTTGCAGCGCGGTTTCTTTGCCGGCGATTTGCGCTAGCTTGTTTTTGTTGTAACGCAGACCATCTTTCAAGCCGGAAATTTTTTCCGCCACGCCGCGCACCGCTTCGGCGATTTCCGTGAAAGAATCCAGCCGAGTTTTTTCCGCTTTCAATTCGGTATATTCACCGGCCTGTAAATTCGCGTTTTCCAGCTCAACCAGCTGAAAATTTAAAAAATCTTTTTCTTCCTGTCGCAGATCACGGTTTTGCAAAAGCAAATCATATTCTTTTTTGACCGCGTGGTATTGGCTGAAAACTTCCCGCGTGGCCGCGCGCAATTTGCTTTCGGTAAAGAGATCGAGTATTTCCAGATGATTTTCGGGATCGATTAAAATCTGATGCTGGTGCTGGCCGTGAATGTCGATCAAATAGCGTGAAACTTTTTTCAACTCGGCCTGCGTGACGACGCGATGATTGATCTTGATCAGATTCCGGCCGTTGAGCGAGATTTCCCGCGTGATGATCAGCACCTCGTCGCTGGCATAACCGTCGATGTGCCGGTCTTTAATGTCAAAAACCGCTTCCAGTATCGCGCGCTGCTTGCCGGCCTTGATAAAATCCGCCGAAGCCCGCTCGCCCATGATGAGCGCCAGCGCGTTGACGATGATCGATTTGCCCGCGCCGGTTTCGCCGGTGATGACATTAAACCCCTCGGCAAATTCAATAGTTTGCTGGCCGATCAGAGCGTAGTTTTCCAGATATAACGAGATCAGCATGGTTAAAATTTTAGCATACGCCGTCCGCAAATACTCTACACTTGAAATGATATACGCTATAATTTGAAAACACGCGGGTTTAGCTAACGTCGGCCGCTGTGCGGCCTTGTTGCCCTCACTTAACTTCGCGCTACGCGCTTGTTAAGTTCGGGTCAGTTGGTAGAGCGGGTTTGGTTATGGAGTAGATTGATATACTTTTGTTCATGCGGGTTTAGCTCACGTCGCACGCTTCGCGTGCTTGTGGGTCTCACTTCACGTCGCTAACGCTTGTGAAGTTCGACTCAGTTGGTAGAGCGTCAGCTTCATGTTATATTTATAATTGTGCGGGTTTAGCTCAGTTGGTAGAGCGTCAGCTTCCCAAGCTGAATGTCGTCGGTTCGACCCCGATAACCCGCTCCAGTTCTTATACTCATCACGAGCGCACGCGCGAGTGTAGCCCGCGCTGGCCAGATATTTAGTTCCCTTTTTGTTCCTTCTTTTTTCCGCTAATTGAAAGTGTTACACTACTCTGGAAAGCGAGGTGAAGTTATATGAAAAAATTGTTTTTGAGTGTTGTGTTATTGGTTTGTTTCAGTTTTGCGGCCAGACCGACTATGGAAATCGGCGCGTTTGAAACCCTGCTCGGCTGGAAGCAATACACTCCCGGCGGTCAGCTAGAGAGCATTATGGGCGTCAACTGGATGATGGGTTTTACCTATAAACGTTATTTTGGCCGTTTGCAGGTTAAAACTATCAATCCTTATTGGATGATCGGTACGGTAGCCGTGGTTGTGCCAATGGCCGGAATTGGTCTGGATTATGTTATCGACCAAAACTGGACTGTCGGTGGCGCATTTGGTTTGCCGTTGACTAATTTGCATGCCAGTTATTCGTTTTAAGTAGTTTTTGTAATAAAGCAGAGTTTGTTTTGAAAGGAACAGGCTCTGCTTTTCTATTTCTTTTAAATCTTATATACTTGTTTCCCTCGGGGTGTAGCGCAGTTGGTAGCGTGCTTGTTTCGGGTACAAGAGGTCATGGGTTCGAATCCCGTCACCCCGACTCGAGCTTAACAAGCAGACGAAGTCTGCGAAGTTAAGCGAGAGTAACAAGGCCGCAAAGCGGCCGACGTTACTTCGCTTTAATAGGTGCCACGAAGTGTCCGACGTGTGAGAGCCAGTCATCGGCTTGGTTAGCCGACGACACTTCCTCGGCGGCTTGAGGCCGCTCTCGGTCGCAAGCGCACGTAGTGCGCGACGCGACCTTGGATTTCACAGACAATTCCTTGCAACTTTTTTCTAAAACTTACGATATATTTTTAGTAAGTATAGGCGTTGTTGTAAACAGGCTTATAAACCTAAAAGGATTGTTATATGTTTAACAAAATTTTATCCGCAAGCAGGGTAGATTTGAGCCAGGGAGTCTTATTAGAGATATATAGAGGAGAAAAATATTATTTTTCTACAGACACTATTCTAAATATTGAGACTGACCAAATTTGCCAAGTGTTTAATCCGGGTTTTGTCCGGAGCAGTGAGCGGTACACTTTGGGGCGGGGCGGTTGGCGCAATTTTATTACCAGACTGCGCACGATGAATGTTCAGACCAGAAGAGATGCCGA
>JAISEH010000046.1 GCA_031264205.1 Candidatus Margulisiibacteriota bacterium | reverse complement strand
TTAAAGGCCGGCTCACCACCTATAAAATGCAGGCCGAATTCCAAAAATTAAGCGCTGGCCAGCAAGATCTGGGCCTGCATCTGCTCAAAAGTTTCAATCAAAAAAAATAAACAGAGCGTGGATCAGCCGCACCGCGACGCCTCAGCCATAATGCGCTAAAATCCCGTTATGACAGAAGCCCAGCGTCTCGACAAATGGATCATGAGCCGGCATAACATCAGCCGCACATTGGCCGCAAGCCTGATCGACCGCGGTTTGGTCGTCTGCGCGGGGCGGAAATTAAAAAATTCTCTCCAGCTGACCGAAGCGGAATTCACGCAATGCCGTGTGACCATACCACCGGCGCAAAAGACGGATATCAAAGCGCAGAATATTCCGCTGAAAATAATCTATGAAGATGCAGATTTGATCGTAATCCATAAACCGGTTGGCTTGGTCGTGCATCCGGCTTGTGGCAATCCCGACAACACATTGGTCAACGCGCTGCTCTATCATTGCCGCGACTTGTCGGGACTCAATGGCCAAGAACGTCCGGGCATCGTGCACCGTCTCGACAAAGATACCGAAGGATTGCTCGTCGCCGCCAAGCATGACGCGGCACATAAATTTTTGAGCAAACAATTTGAAAAACACACAATTACCCGCAAATATTTGGCTTTGGCTGCCGGCAATATTGTTAAAGATCACGGCGTGATTTCCGGCAATCTCAACCGCAGCCGGCAGGATAGAAAAAAAATCGCCGTGGTTTCCAGCGGCGGCAAAAAGGCCGTAACCCATTACAAAGTCCTCCAGCGTTTCAACAGCATGACGCTGCTTGAGGTCGAGCTGGAAACCGGCCGCACGCATCAGATCCGCGCACATCTCGCCTACATCGGCCACCCGTTGATTGGCGATACGGTGTATAATGCCGACTATCGGCAAAAAAACACGCATCAATGTTTGATCGCTTACCGGCTGGGGTTTATTCACCCCCAGACAAAAAAATATATGGAATTTGACGCGGAGCTGCCAAAATGGGCAAAGAAAGCAGAACGTTTTTAATGTTTAAACTATGGTCAATTTTTATCTGCTGTCTGTGCGCGGCGAGCATTACCGCAGAGATCGGGCAATTCACCGCACTGTCCGGCGAGATTGTTATTTCGCGCAACCGCGAGCCGCGTTTTCAGCCGGTCACGGCCAGCCGCGTTTATGCTAAAGATATCATCACGTTGGAGGAAATGTCTTTGGCTGTCATCGAGACGCCGCAAAGCATTTGGCAAATTCAAGGTCCGGCTAGGTTTACTGTTAATTCCGCAGACAATTTTGCGGCGGAATACGGCGCGCTGGATTTTCAATTAAAACCGCCGCGTGAGAAAAATGTTTTGCTGGCCGTCGCCGAAACAGTAATTTTTCCCGGGCTGGGACATTGGTATATAGAAGACTATGCCAAAGCTTTTCCGCTGCTGGGCATTAGCGGTCTGATGTTAATCGGCATTCACACCGCCAATCCGGAATTAAGCTCCGCGCCGGAGAGAACCGCCGAGCTGCGCCAAAATTATTTGCAAATCTATCTGGCTTACATGCTCGTCGCGGCGCTCGACGCTTGGTCGGAAACCAGCGCGCTCAACCGCCGACTGGCCGAAAACCGCGCCTTGCTCGAGGAATAAAAATGAAACTCTGCATTGACGCCGGCAATACTTCTATCACGCTTGGATTTTTCGAGAATGACAAATTGATCCAAAAATCTGTTCTGCCTACGGACGATTACCGCAAATTTCGCCTGACGCAAAAAATCGACAGAGTTGTTTATGCTTCGGTCGTGCCGCGTTTGGACGAATATTTTGCCAGTTATTTCAGCCAAATGGATTTCACACGGCTCATTTACCGACACATTAAAAATATCCGCATCGCTTTGCCCAAAAAATCCGAGATCGGCATAGACCGGCTGGTCAACGCGTCCGGCGCGGCGGTTTTTTACGGCGGCAATGCGGTGATTATCGATCTTGGCACCGCGACGACTTTTTGCGTCTTGTCCCAAAATGTTTACCGCGGCGGATTGATCTGTCCGGGCATCAATCTGACCCGTATCGTCCTGCACGAAAAGACCGCCAAACTACCGCTCATCGAATTAAAAAGCAAGCCGCCACAACTGATCGGCAATTCCACGGTCAAAGCTATGCAGTCGGGAATTTATTATGGCTACGTCGCGCTCATCAATGGCCTCGTCGCCGCGCTGCAAAAAAAAGTTCCGCGCGCCAAAATCATCGCCACCGGCGGTTACGCGGAATTATTGGCGCGAGATATAAACGTCGACATTATCGACACAGATTTGACGCTGAAAAGTTTGAATTTATATTAACCTGTAAACTCATTAATTGAATGCGCATATCCTGCGCGGTTGTACCAAAATCAAACAGCAAAATTCAATACAAGCCGGATGTATATTTCGCCGATAGTTACTTGTAAGAAATTAAAAAACAATTTTGGGGGGAGTAGTTATGTCTATTCGACTGCCGCAAGAAGCGCTTAACCAGTACAAACAACTGCAACAATCTACCATTAACACCGCTCCGAAACAGTCCGGTGGTAGCACTGAAAAAATCGTCACCGACAGCGAGCCGGATTCTTGGATTAACAGGAATGACCTATCGACTTCATCGGAAATCAGAGCAACCGAAGGAATAAGGAATGGGTTTTATGATCTTATGGATCGGGCACAGCCGCAATTTAAAATCACTCAAGTTGTCAACGAAACAAATACACCAGCTACGCCAAACTACATCAAGCAGAGCGGACAGGAGCACTCGTGG
>JAISEH010000032.1 GCA_031264205.1 Candidatus Margulisiibacteriota bacterium | reverse complement strand
CGACCAAAACTTAACTTTTACTTTATTAAAAGACTATATTTGGGCTGTTGATGATTATGGCAATACACTCACTATCAACGAATATTTAGCTCCTACTGGACTGGCCAGACATCTCGGCATTGAGGAAATACCTAAAAAGAAAGCGGACTTCCTCGGTTATTCTTTCACTTACTGGCGTACCCACGGCGCTTTTCTCTTGCCCTTGAGCAATACGGCTAAACGTAATAACGTCAATGTGTTTTTTCACCACAATGACCGCACCTATCCGCTGTACGAATCCGGGCAAAGCAAATGGAGCATTGATCTTGAAGTGCGCAAGTTGTCCGGGGTCAGACGCGCAATTAGCAGAAATTAGCCTCGGTAGTTTGCGCTTCCAAATCCCGTATGTTCAAATACAAATCTTGGCGCGCAACTCGGCGTATTGATCCTTGCCGCCGAGGAAAGACGCGGTCAGGGGAAAAACTTCGCGCGCGGCGGCGGTCATCAGTGCGGAAATTTCGTGTATGTCCCACTGGGCGTGCGCGTCTTCGCGCAGACGCGAGATGTGATACAACTCGCGCAGATTTACTTTGCAGATGACGCGGCGTTGATGCGCGTTAGTGAGCACGTAATCCGCCGCCGCCGGATTTTCTTTTTGGAGCCGCGTGTAAAGTTTTTCCGCGTCGTGAGCCTCGCGGATAAAATCTGCGGACAGACCGACCGCCTCGATCGCCGGCGGCAGACGCAGACCCAGAGCCGGCTCATAATCCGCAGCCAGCAAAGTGAGCAAACGATGTCTTTTGAGCTGGGCAAAACAACTAGCCGAAACAATCAATTCAAAAGTAAGCTCCGCCAATTCGTACTCACGCAGCATGACGTCCCACATTTGCATATTTTGCACGCAGATTTTGAAAATTTCCCGCTTTTGCTTCAGGGTCATCTTTTGGACGGCGGCTAAAGCGTCTTTGTAGGACAAATTTGCCGATCTAGCGGTCAGCGCGGCGAGTATTTTGGCGTCGCCGTTTTTAGTGTAATCGACCAATCGACATAACTTGTTTTTTTGTGAAATAAGGCCATTTCTCTTGATGATTTTTTGCGTATATTTACGCAGATCAGCGTATGTATCGCGGTCATAAGCGTTGGCTTCGGGATACTTGATAATGGACGGCGCGATATCCCTGACCAGCACGTGCAAACTGGCGCCCAGATCGCGTATTTCCCGCAAAGAGTGCGAAGCGAAACGCCGCAGCATTTTTTCCAGATTGCGCGCGTTGAGAGTCAGACCGGCCTGCGCGCCGACAGCCAGACTGGTGACATAGCGCGCGTCCTCTTTGGCCCAGCCTTCCAGCAGATTTTTATTTTGCGGCTCGGTAACCAGATCGGCGTGTTTTTCCCAAATATAAATTTTTAGTTTCGCGTAAAACCGCTCGTACAAAGCCAGCAAATTTTTCTGCAATTTATGAAAGTCCGCTTCAAAACGCGTGCCGCGAATTTCCGGCGGCGTGATATACGCGCTGTCCAGCGTGATGTAGCGTTGCGATTTTTCCGTATACGAGCAGAGGCGGAATTTTTCCAGCTCCTCCATGGCGCGGCGGCTCACATCGATCACGTCAAAATTAAAAACCGCGTGCTCGGCTACGGAACTGTGACCGAGGCCAAAAATAATTTTCTGATTGGACCGGCGGGATTTTTCCACTTCGGCACGCGCCGCCTGCCGCAACTCATTGATCGGCCGCGGATCGCGGGAAATGCGCGCATAGGCCGCGGACAGAGTTTCCGGTGTAACGTCCTGACGCGGATCATTTTTCTTTAATTCCGCGATGACGTCGGCGTCGAGATTGTAGCCGGCCAAAAAAACTTTCATGCCTGCAGTCTCGCTAAAATTATTTGGACGGCGTCGGCTAACGGCAATAATTCATTGTCCGTGGCCGAGCGCAAACGGAATTCCACTTTGCCCTCGGCCAGCGCTTTGCCAACCACTACGCGGCTGCTGATGCCGATCAACTCCATGTCTTTTAATTTCACACCGATGCGTTCTTCGCGGTCGTCGAGCAAAACTTCCACACCGGCAGCCAGTAATTCCTGATAAATTTTCTCCGCGGCCGCCAGCTGCGCCGACTCCTGCGCATTGGCCGGTATCACCACACAATGATACGGCGCGAGAGCCGGTGGCCAGACAATGCCATTAGCGTCAAAATGCTGTTCCACAGCGGCGGCCGCTGTGCGTCCGACGCCGATACCGTAACAACCCATAATAAAAGGTTTGGCCGTGCCATTTTGATCCAGATACATCGCCTGCATCGCCTCGGAATATTTCGTGCCGAGTTTAAAAATATGCCCGACCTCAATGCCGCGTATAGCCTGCAGCGGCGCGCCGCAATGCGGACATTTTTCACCGGAGCGCGCCAGACGCAGATCGGCGGTTTCTTTTAAGGCAAAATCGCGGCCGGGCACGACATTGAGCAAATGCGTGTCTTTTTTATTCGCGCCGGTCACACCGCTGGAAATAGTTTTGATCAATTCGTCGGCGACAATGCGGACATCTGGCAAAGCGACCGGACCGCAAAAGCCCGGCTCCACACCGGTAATTTTAAGCACCGCGCTGTCTTCCGCCGGCAGGACCAGATCGGCCTGTAAATAATTTTTGAGCTTCACCTCATTGAGCTGATCACAGCCACGTAGCAAAACCACGACATAATTTTCTCTTTCATTAATTTTGTAGTAATAAACCAAAGTTTTGAGCAGGTTTTCCGGCGGCGTTTTTAAAAACGCGGAAACCTCCTCGATAGTTTTTTTATCCGGCGTGGAAACTTCTTGCATTTTTTCTTTAACCGGCACCGCGACTGGCGTGTCCGGGCGGCTCTGGGCGGCCTCGACATTGGCGGAATAAGCGCATTGAGGACAGGCCAAAAGCGCGTCCTCGCCGTTCTCCGCCAGCACCATAAATTCCTGCGAAACCGAACCACCGATATTGCCGCTATCCGCCTGCACCACTTTGTACTGCAAACCGCAGGCCGCAAAAATCCGGCAATACGTCTCGCGCATATTTTGATATTCCGCGTCGAGCGATTCCTGTGTCGCGTGAAAAGAATAAGCGTCTTTCATAATAAACTCGCGACCGCGCATCAGGCCGAAACGCGGACGCAGTTCGTCGCGGAATTTTGTCTGGATCTGATATAGATTCAGCGGCAGTTGTTTGTACGAATGCACAAAAGCGCGGGCCAGCGCGGTGATGACTTCCTCGTGCGTCGGCCCCAGACAATACTCCGCCTCTTTGCGGTCTTTGAAACGCAGCAGCTCTTTGCCGTATTTGGCCCAGCGGCCGGACTCGCGCCACAGCTCGGCAGGCACCACAGCCGGCAGCAAAACTTCCTGCGCGCCGGCGCGGTTCATTTCCGCGCGGATAATGTTTTCCACTTTGCGGATCACGCGGTAACCGAAAGGCAGATAATTGTAAATCCCTACCGCGGTTTTTTGGATCAACCCCGCGCGCACCAGCAATTTGTGGCTGATCACTTCGGCGTCGGCCGGGTCTTCGCGCAGGGTCGGCATCAATAGTTTGGAAATACGCATGGCGGGAGTATATCATTCACCGCCGATATAAAAAAGAAGCCCCATCCGAAGATGGGGCTGTTTTCGAGACCAATTATCAATGGGGGGTATGAATAATTGGCCTCTTAATGTTTGAATTATAAGCAATCCGCCAAAAAAATGCAAGAGTTTTTTTCGATGAGTAGGTTATTTAGGCGCTATTTTGAAACAGGTAGCATATTTTTCAAGCACGGCAAATTACCTGATAAACAATTGAGCGAATATCTTTGTTTTAGCGCGGCAAATATCTTTACCCTCGCGAACACGGCATAGCACTGAAGGTTACGTTCGCTACGGGCAAAATATTTGCCGCGCCTAATACTTTATTAGCTTATTTCTTTCGTAAAACTGCCAAAGAAAAACGCAGTAAATCGAGCTGGCGGAATAGTCTTTGCGGCTCGCGAATCAGGCGGTAAAACCACTCTAAACCGGCTCTGCGGAAGATTTTGGGGGCGCGGGTTTTGCACCCCGAAATAACGTCGATCGCCCCGCCTACGCCAATTAAAAGGCTTTTTAGGCTATTTTTGTGGCGGTATAGCCATAATTCCTGTTTTCCGGAGCCTAAAGCGACTAAAATGACTTGCGGCTGCAGTTTTTGTATATCAGCCAGTATCGATTTTTCCGCGACAGCATCGAAAAAACCGTGGTGTTTGCCGACTATATTGGGAAAATGCAGCTTCTGCAAAACCTCTGCCCTGGCGCCCAGCACATACACACTAAAACCCTGCTGCAAAATCCACGCGGCTAATTCGACACCCGGATATAATTCGGCGGCCAGTCCCTGTCGGCGCAAAGCCCAGCGCACGCCTATGGAGTCCGGCACGCAAAGGTCGGCGGAATTCAGCGCGGCGCGCAATTCAGGATTTTTGGCAGCGCGATAACACATTTCCGCGTTAGCTGTAACTACAAAGTACGACTTTTCACTTTTA
>JAISEH010000095.1 GCA_031264205.1 Candidatus Margulisiibacteriota bacterium | reverse complement strand
CAAATTCAATTCATTGGCGTTGATCCTCATCTCCGTTCTCTTGATGTAGGACTTCACTTTTTCCAGCTTGATCTGCAGCTCATGCAGATCGATTTCGCTGGCTTCTTCCGGAGGCGGCGGTTCTTTAGGCTCCGGTTTTTTTTCTTCCCCGGCGTCCGGCTGCTTTTGCGCCGTTTCCTCGTCGTCGTTGATTTTCACCTCGACCATTTATTTTACTCCTCGGTCATAACGTAATAATTCAATTCATACTCGATGTTCTGCTCTTCTTCTTTGAATTTGGCACAAATTTCTTTGGCGACCCTGATGCGGATCTCTAAAATTTTTTCCTTCGTATAATAATCCTCGATATTCAGCCGTTTGGCCTGCGTGATAATTTGTTTTTGGATCTCGTCCAGCACGCTGCGCTCGGCTTTTAAGCGCGCGCCCGACGAGCCGCCGATGATTTCCAGCAATTCGCTGTTGTAAAGATTTTCTTCCATCAGCGCGACGTTTTCGGCGATCGTGTCATTCAGGGCTTTTTGCCGCAATTTGCGCAGTTCGTCCGGCGGCACACCCAGCTGCGCCAAAATATAGGCAAACGCGGCCATTTTCATACCGGCAATGCGCGACAGCATTAAATTGTGCGAGGTGGTTTGCGCCACCGCTTTCATATAACTCTCCATGATGTTCTCAATGCGGTCGCGCAGAGTCAGTTTTTCACCCAGGATCATTTTGATAGCCAGCGGCACTTTCACCAAACCTTCATGCGTGCGCACCGTCGTAAAAAACGACTTGGCCGAAAGCCGCGAGACATCCATATAATAATCGTCCTGGCCGGCCTGATCTTTGTTTTTGACCCAGAGTCCTTTTTCTTCGCGCTCGGCCTGGAGTTTTTCCTGCACTTCGCGGAAATGCTCGGTCTTTTTGACGTCCTGAATTTGTTCCTCGAGAGGACGATTCAGCATATTTACTGTAGAGATGGCCATTTGGTTTTACCGCCTCTCTATTTAAAAACCGACTTGCTGCCCCAGACATTTCTGCTGCGCGCTCTGTTGACCTTGACGCGCCGGCCTTTGTTGGTGCGCGCGGAGTATTGCGTGAGCACTTTTTTCTGTACTTGTTTGGCGACTTTCGTCTGGTTGACCGCGCCTTTACGCACGCGCAAGACTGGTTTTTTCGCCGTGGGCGTATTGGTCGGTTTGGCGGCGACTACTTTAACCGGTTTAGCCGCGGTGGTGATTTTTGGCGCCGTCGCCGCCATTTTGACTGCTTTCGGTGCGGTAATAGACTGTTTTTGTTGCTGCTGGGGTTTTTGTTGCTGCTGGGGTTTAACACCGACATTCACTTTCGCTTGCTCACGGTTTTTCGCGGCAATTTTTTCCTCCAGCTCTTTGCGCTCGGCCTGTTCTTTTTTGATTTTTCTCTCGCGCTCGAATTCAAGATTTTCTTCTTCTTCGATCTTTTCGTCATACTCCTCTTTGGCTCGCTTATAAGCTTCTTGCCGAAAACGATAAGAAATACGGCTGGCCAGATTGCTGTTGACGATTTTATCCATTTCCCCTTGCAAAACTTTTTGCACCTGCCGTCCCCAAACCGTATCGCGCGTCGCCGTTTGATTTTGCGCGGCTGTGGGCAGATCAGTCGGATTGAGCCACGCCGACCAGATCGCGCTCGCCTCTTGTTTGGCCTCGCCGCTCAAAGACGCGAGGTAAGTCTGCACTTTGCTCTGCAGCGTGGTCATAAAACTTTGCGCCTGGGTTTTGTCCGACGCGCTTTGCAAATGCTCGTCACTGCCGCCAAATAACGGCAGCACATGCGAAACAAAAGACTGATTGGCGTCAAGGAAAAATTGCAGGAACGCCGCTTTGCCAGGCTCCGCGCCGGTATTTTGCGCGTACCAGGTCTCAAAAGCCGCGACACGCTCGCTGTCCGACATAGTCGGTTTGCCGAAAATTTCAGACAGCGTGGAAGTCACGCGGCTGCGGGATTCCAGCATGGCCGTCAAAACGTAAAATGTTTTTTCCGGCGACATATCGTCGAGGCCGGTCATCATCATGTCGTAATAAGAACGCGTCTCGCTTTGCAGATTGAATTGCACTTTGCCCCACAGCGCGCCGCTGATCAGGCTGTTGAGCGGCCCCGCGATCGCGGCGCCGTCCAGATGTTGAAAATCCGCGGCGTTGTCCGCCATGAATTGCAAACCGGCCACGCCGTACGCGCCGCCGTAAGCCTTGGCCGAGCCGGTCACCAAGCCGAACACCGGCGAATTGTCGACCATCTTGCCGTATTGATCGTAATCATCCGCGTTTTCTTCTAGAGCAAAACCTTTGCGCTCATAATTTGGCAAAAATTTCAGCATCTCCATTAAATAATTAGTTTTCTTGTCGAGATTGGTGCTGGACGCGTAAGAATAATCTATCGTCGTTTTATCCGCCTGCATCGGTTTGCGCGGTTTTTGAATAAACGAGTAAGTCTCCATCAGATTTGCCATAGCCAATCCTCCTAACCTAAAATTTGGCGCAAACTGTCTTCCGCGCGGCGTATCTCGCTGAGCAGACTAAAGTTTTGCGTATTTTTTGACTCGATTTCTGACAGTTTGTCGTTGATGATCAAGGCTCCCAGTGTGGAAGTTTTGTCGATAGTCGTGCCGTCGATCGTGATTTCTTTTTCGTCGCTGGCGATTTTGGCCATCAGGTCTTCCAACTCATTTTGTACCATATGCGCAAAACGTTTGGCGTCAGCTTCTTTAGTCGGCATTTTTTCTCGCGGATTCAGGATCAGAGTATAAACCATTGTTGTTTCTTCTGACATTTTACCAACTCCCTTGCTAAAACAGTATCGACACAAGTCCGTCCAAACTTGCATGGAAATTTAGAGATTTATTCTTTTTAATGAATACCCCTCTTTATTAATATTATACCATATTGACGAATCCCAAATTGGC
>JAISEH010000093.1 GCA_031264205.1 Candidatus Margulisiibacteriota bacterium | reverse complement strand
CAAATTGATCATCCATTGCGGTGGCTGCATGATCTCCGCGCAAAAACTACAGGCGCGTCTGCGCGATCTCGAAACTGTCGGCGTACCGATCACTAATTACGGCGTGCTGCTGGCCTATTTGCAGGGCGAGGCTGCGCTGCGCCGCGTGCTGCGGCCGTGGGGGATCTAATTAAAATACAACACAAAATATCATTGCGACAAAGCAAAATTAGTTGCGATTTCCTTATAGAAGGAGATGATCGTTATGAAAAAATTAATTTTGCTTTTCATCATAATTTGCGCGGTGTTGCTGGCCGACAAGGTGTATTTGGCTGACGGACAGACGCTTGCCGGCGCGCTGGATGTGATCGACGGCGCGTTCGTTTTGGCCGGACGGGACACGGATGTCATTTTTCACGACAATGTGATCGACGCGGTCGAGAGAGGTGGCGTGAAATATACGCCGGAGCAATATGTCGCTACTCTGGAAAACGCTGCTGAATATGCGGACGAAGATTACGCGGAGTATGAAGAAGATGCTGACGACGAATACACCTACGAGTATGTGGAAGAAACTGTGACGTATGGTTTTGACGCGCTTTCACTCAATGACAAAATTAAACTTTACGAATTGGAAAAATTAGACAAAGGCCGCGCGGCTGTGCTGGCGCTGGCCCTGCCGCTGATGGGACACAATTACGCCGGCGACACGGCGCGGGGTTTCGCGATTTTCTTGGGTAAATTCATCGTGCCGGTTTTCATGGCCAGCGCTGTGCCGGTGGACGCCGAGGCTGCGGACGGCGGTAAGGCGCAAAAAAATGTGCAGATCGGCGTGGGCGTGTTGACTTTTGGCATTATGCAGCTTTGGGAGATTTTTGACGCGATGGGTGCGGTGGAAGACCACAACACAGCCCTGCGCGCGAGGCTGGGGATTGAATATTAATACTTATTGTTTCACAGCCTGAAATGTGTATAAATTTTATACACGCCTGTATCAACGAAAAAGGACAGGCCTAAATATCCGGAGATTTATTTGCGACAAAATTTTTCTGGAAACGATATCTTTGTATGCAAAGAAGACTCATTGCCAAAAGAATCGAACGATACAAGCAGCCAAATGTTGTGCGTGCCAATGACGCCAGATTGCTTAGATTAGCGGGATTCATTGCCGCCAAAGCTGAATTAAATGGAGATCGGGGTTATATACCCAAAGCGATCAACAATCCCCGGACGCTGGCAGAGCGGGCCGAGACTCGCGCGCACGATTTTTACAAAGGAGTGAAAAATGGCCAAATAAAACTTTTGCCTGACCGGCAGGCCTTTTTTGACCGGATCACCGACGGCGTGCCGGAGTATTATAGCTGGCAGGTCAGCCGGAATATCGAAAACCTGCGGATTTTTATTGAGCGGTATCATTTCCGGCCGCGGCAAATCAGCGGACGGAAAAAAGCGAAGCTGACCGAACTGGAGCAGCAAGAACAGTTTTTGGGTGTGTTCGTGAATGATGTGCTAACCGGCAGTATAAAAAATATGACCGCCGCTCAGCGACAGGAATTTGACGCGGCATTGAAAGGCGCGCCGTTGTTTGAAGAGTATTATTTATGCATTTATGGCCGGCCGTATTACAGTGGTTATGGCTTTATTCCCGCCAATGAGATTTAGACCCTGTCATTGTCAAAACCTAATCAAGATGTAATAATTTCAAATCTATGTGCAGAGTCGGCGCGCTAAAAAGCAAAAAATATACACATCCGTCCAAAGTTTTGTACCTGATGTTGCCCCAGCAAAAAGGCCACGATAATTCGGGCTTTGCGATGGTCATGCAGGATTTGGGCGGGGTTTTCGCGCCGTACAAAAAACTGCCGCTGCTCTCCTATGCCGGCAATTCCGCCAGCGTGGAGAAAATCCACAATTATATGCAGAGCAGGGGTTTTACCCTGCGTTTTGAGTGGTCGCCGCGCCGTACGCCGCAGGCCGATTTGGATATCGCGCTGCTGGAGCATTACAATTTTGAGGTTTATGATTATCCGGCGGATTATCAAAACGCCGAGCCGTCCGTCAAAGAGGAGCTTTTGACCGACACCCGTCTGGCTTTGCGCGCGCTGACTGCGGAAAACGACGGCGCTTTTGTTTATTCTTTTTGGCCGGACGTCCTGACGCTCAAGGAGATCGGCAATCCGGCGGATATCGGCGCGTATTTCAATCTCTGGCAGGAGGACACGGATTTTTGCGCGAAAATTATCACGGTGCAATGCCGCCAAAATACTAATTACGCCATTGTGCGTTACGCCGCGCATCCTTTTTTTCTGCAGGGTTATACTGTGCTGGCCAACGGCGAAAATACTTTTTACGTGAAAAACAAAGAGTTTCAAAAAGCGCTGCACCGCGGCTACACCGGCTTTGAGTCGGATTCGCAATGCTTTCTCTACACGCTGCATTATTTGCGGCATGAATTAAAATGGCCGCTGGAATATTACAAACATGTCATCACGCCGCTGCCGTTTCAGGATTTGCTGCGGCGCGGGGACAAAAATGTGCTGCTGGCTTTGCGCCAATCTCTGCCGCATCTGGAGATCAACGGCCCGAACACAATTATCGGCGTGCTGCCGGACGGCCGCGTCATCAATGTGAACGATTCCAAAAAACTGCGGCCGGTCGTGGTCGGCGGTGATGGCGACACAGTGGCGATCTCTTCCGAAGTCTGCGGTCTCAATGTTATTTTGCCTGACCGCGATCAAGAAAAAGACATTTACCCCAACGAGCGCGAGACAATAGTCATCGACAATAATTTAGAGGTAGCGCGGTGGAAACAGTAACCGTCAATGAATTGACGCCCAACGATCTGCCCTGGCAGATCGAATGGGATCCCTGCCGTTGCAAACTCTGCGGCAGTTGCGTCGCCGCCTGCACTTTTCAGGCGATCCAGGTCGCGGTGGAAGCGCGCAATTACACTTATTCGCAGGGCGCTGTGCCGACGCCGCTAGAGGGCGAGTGTTATGCCGTGCCGGTCATTCAACAAACGGCCACAGTTCAGAATCACTGCGTGGGCTGCGGAATGTGCGAAAAAACCTGTCCCAACCGCGCGATCCGTCCGCGACGCAATCCGGACAGCCGCTGGGAGATTTTTGCGCGCGAGGGCGGCTCGCCGATCAAGCGCGGCGGCCGCGCCAATCTAAACGCTGACGACCGGACTTTTGATAAAATTGTGGTCGGCCGCATTTCCCAGATGACCGATCCGTCGTTGGACGCCGAACGGCATACGTTCGATATTCTGGCGCCGTTTGGCCGTATCCTGCCCGCGAACAAAATGCCGCTCTCGGTCGGCAAAGATGGCAAATTAAATCTCGACAAAACTCTGCCGCCGGTACGCTGGATTTATCCGCTGATCTTTGGTGACATGTCCATCGGCGCTCTTTCGCCGCGCGCCTGGGAAGCGATCTGTCTGGCCGCGGCCTGCCTCAATGAAAAATATAATCTGCCTGTGCGCATGTGTTCCGGTGAGGGCGGTATGCCGCTGCGTCTGCTCAAATCCAAATATTTGAAATACATGATTTTGCAAATCGCCTCAGGGCATTTTGGCTGGAATCGCATCATCAAGGCTATGCCGGAAATGTCGGAAGATCCGGCCGGCATTTTGATCAAGATCGGCCAGGGCGCGAAACCCGGCGACGGCGGTTTGCTGATGGCCGCCAAAGTCGCGCCGCATATTCAAGCGATACGCGGCGTGCCAAAATCCGATCTGCTTTCGCCGCCCAATCATCAGGGTTTGTATTCTATTGAAGAGTCCGTGCAAAAAATGTTCTTGTCCATGAACGCCGCGTTCAAATTCCGCGTGCCGGTGGGTATCAAAACTTCGGCGACGGCGTCCTCGGTTTCGATTTACAATAATTTGCTGCGTGATCCGTATCATATTGTCGGCGGTTATTTTCTCGACGGACTTTACGGCGGCACCGGCGCGGCCAATGAAGTGTCGCTCGATCACACCGGCCACCCGATCGTTTCCAAAATACGCGATTGCTATCTGGCCGCGGTGACACAGGGACGGCAGGGGCAGATCCCGCTCTGGGGCGCCGGCGGTGTGGGTCTGACCGGCAACGCGGCGGCCGATGCTTTCAAACTGATCTGTCTAGGCGCCAATGGCGTGTCCGTCGGCAAGATTTTGCTGCAGCTGATGGGCTGCGTTGGCAATGATCACGGCCGTTGCAATTCCTGCAACACCGGCCTGTGTCCGACCGGCATCACGACGCAAGACCTCAAGCTCGTGCGCCGTCTGGACGTGGACAAAGCCGCGCAAAATATTGTGGACTATGTGCTGGCTTTTGATCAGGAAATGCGCAAACTGATGGCGCCCATCGGCAACAGCTCGCTGCCGGTGGGACGTTCGGACGCGCTGGTCGCCACGGACAAAGCGGTGGCCGAGCAATTGAAAATACCGTATGCGTGTTGATAAAGGATAAATTAAAATGGTCGTAAAAATACAATCACTGGCAGGCAACAAGCGGCTCTCAACGCAGGAGTTGTTGCAGGAAATTTATCAAGGCCTGGAGCAGGGCGAGACGGAGTTTGAGATCGCCGCCTGCGGCCAGCACGATATCGGCGGGCCGCTCTGGTCGCCCAAAGGCCGGCTGACTTTCAAAGTGACCAATTCCGGCCAGCGCCTCGGCTCAATGTGCATGGACGGCACGACTATCATCGTCGAAGGCTCGACCTCGGCGGATGTTGGCTGGCTCAATGCCGGCGGCGAGATCGTCGTGCGCGGCGACGGCGGCGACACGGCTGGCCATTGCGCGGCGGCTGGCAAGATTTATATCGGCGGTCGCGGCGGCACGCGCACCGGCTCGTTGATGAAACATGATCCGGCCTTTGCGCCGCCGGAGCTGTGGATACTCAAAAATGTCGGTTCTTTCGGCTTTGAATTTATGGGCGGCGGCCTTGCGGTGGTCTGCGGTGTGGATACTCCGGCCGGTTTGCCGCTGCTGGGCGACCGTGCCTGCGCCGGCATGGTCGGCGGCACAGTGTATTTTCGCGGCGAGCCGGGTA
>JAISEH010000042.1 GCA_031264205.1 Candidatus Margulisiibacteriota bacterium | reverse complement strand
TATGATTACAGGGATCGGGCAAATCGCAGGTGGTCTGATAAGCGTTTTCCACAACGATGACGTCTTCGCGGATAGTGACGTTTTGGCCGCGGACGCGATTTGCCCGTATAGTCAGAGCGATATCTTCGCCGAACGCTTCGTTTTTTTGGTAGTCATATTGCAGTGAGCCGCCGGAGACCTGTTGTTGCTGGCGGTTAAAAACAAAGCCGTCGTGAATCGACACTTGTTTCTGCGTGAGATTGACCGTCGTGGAATTGGCTTGCAGCTGGACGCTGCCGTTGACGATGATCACATTGCCGCTAGCGCGGACAAATTCATTTTCACCGGCATAATTTATATTGTCGGCTTCGATAGAAATTTCCGCCGCCGCGATCAGGCCGCAGAGCAACAACGCGGTGAATAGTCTAGATCTGCACATCTAACGGCACACTCATTCTTTCTTTGCGTTCAAATCTCGTAAAAGCTTTTAGGAAAACCAGCTCGGCTTTGCCGGTCGGACCGTTGCGGTTTTTGGCAACAATGAGCTGCACCGTGTTGTCTTCTGAATCGCTCGCGTTGTCGTAATCCTGATAACTCAGACGGTGGATCAGCAGGACGACATCGGCCACCTGCTCGATCTCGCCGGAATCGCGCAGGTCGGACATTCTCGGCGGCCGCGAGCCGCGACCGCTGGATTTATTTTCGCCGGAGTTGCCGAAGCCAAAACTGTGTTTTTCCACTTCGCGATTGAGCTGCGCGATGACAATGACCGGAATATTTAATTCTTTGGCCAGATTTTTCAGCGCGCGCGCCCAGTTGGAGACCTCCAGATAACGGCTTTCCTGCCGGCCGGCTGTGCTAGTGATCAGCGTCAAAAAATCGACCACGATGAGTTGAATATCTTTTTCTATTTTGAGCCGGCGCGCTTTGGTCTGGATCTGCAGTATCGTGTTCGGTGAATCGTCGATATAGATCGGCGCGTTGCTTAGATTGGCCAGAGATTGGGACAATTTTTTCTGATCGTCGGCGGATAGATTGCCGGTTTTGATGCTGTGAGCGTTGAGCTTGGCGTCGGTGGTCAGCAGACGGGTCGCCAGCTCTTCCTGAGACATTTCCAGCGAAAAAATTCCCACCGGCACATTGCGCCGTAGAGCGACATTGGCGGAGATGTTCAGAGCCAGCGCGGTTTTGCCGACGGACGGCCGCGCGGCAATGACGATCATATTGGCGTTTTGCAGACCGCCGGTTATTTGATCCAGTTCGTCATAGCCGGTCAGCAAACCACCGGCTTCGGGATTAGCGCTTTTGCGAGTGAGATCATCATAGGCAATATCCAGAGGCACGCGCAGATGCTGAAAGCCCTGTTTGATATTGCGCTGCGCCAGCTCAAAAACCGTTTTTTGCGCGCTCTCCACGATCTCGTCGGGATTGCCATCGGGCTGATAGGCTTCGGAAGCCATGCCGTGTCCGGCCTCGATGATGCTGCGCATCACGTAATTGCGCTCGACTATTTCCGCGTACTCTCCGGCGTGCGCCGGTGTGACCACTGTGTTGGCCAGATCAGCCAGATAAGCGCGGCCGCCTTCCGGCAAAGCGTTCTTTTGTTTCAGCTCTTCCGCGACAGTGAGCAGATCGATTTTTTTATTTTGCGCGGCCAAACTCTGTACCGCCTGATAGATATTCTGATGCGCCGGCAGATAAAAGCTTTCTGGCTGTAGGCGGTCGATGACTTTGAGCACAGCGTCCTGATCTATGAGCAGCGCGCCCAGCAGATTTTGTTCGGCTTCGAGATTTTGCGGCGGGACTCTTTCTTCCGGCATAGGGTCGTCTATTGTAAAGGATAAACGGGGTTTTAGGCAATATTCTAGGGCGGGAGGTAGCGTTCGTGAATGGGTGGGGGCACACACATATCCAAGATTAACTTTGGGTATTACAAAACCGCGTCTGCCTTTTTCACCCCAAAAGTGGTATAATAAAAGTAATTTGGTTTGTTCTACACGGGGGATTTATGACAGTTAATTTTAATCAAAACAGCAGCGGGATTTTCTCGGAAGCGGCGCAGGCCTCGGCGGTCTGGAGTCTGCTGAAAAAAGAAGAAAAGAAAAGCAGTAAAAAAATTACCTCCGCGATCCGCAAATATCATCTGGCGCACGAGGCGGTCAAAAAAGAAATTGCCGAGGCTTTGAGCGAATCGATGGGGCAGAGCGTCAAACCGGAAAGCGATATGGTGGAAAACGCCATATTTTCGCTGTCGCTGGGACGGATTTTTGAGAACAACGACGGCGAGTCCGCCCTGCACCCCGAATTAAAAACAGAATTGCAGCGTTACGATTCGGAATCGCCGGAAGCCAAAAAAGCGGTGGCGCATCATTTGAGCCGCGGCAGCGAGCAGGAAGTGCCGGTCAGCGCCAGAGTCGTGGAAAAAGACATTGACGAAATATCGGTGCGCACACTCGAAAATCCGAATATTTTGTACTCCTAAAAAAAACTAAATCAGGTTATAATCGCCCAATGACCCAGTATACAGTTCCGCGCGGCACGCGCGATATTTTGCCGGAAGAAACGACCCTGTGGCAATTTGTCGAGCAAAAAGCCCGTGAAATTTTTGCTTTGTACAATTTTCGGGAAATCCGCACGCCGGTTTTTGAGCATACGGAATTGTTTTTGCGCGGCATCGGCGAGAACACCGACATCATCTCAAAAGAAATGTACACTTTTCAGGACCGCAAAGGCCGCAATCTCACGCTGCGTCCCGAAGGCACAGCGGCGGTCGTGCGCGCTTATCTTGAATCCGGCCGTCACAATCAAGAGCCGTTGAGCAAACTCTGGTATCAGGGGCCGATGTTCCGCTACGAGCGGCCGCAGGCCGGGCGTTACCGGCAGTTTCACCAGATCGGCTGCGAGGTTTTGGGCGCCGGCAACGCTTATCAAGACACGGAAGTGATCGCGATGGCGCAGCATTTTTTTACCGCGCTGGGACTTAAAAACTTGGAAGTGCATATCAACAGCGTGGGTTGCAAAATTTGTCGGCCGGTGATTAAGGAAAGGCTGAAGTCTTTTCTCGGCAACAATCTCGACAATCTCTGCGAGGATTGCCGCAAGCGTTTTGAGACCAATCCATTGCGCATACTCGACTGCAAAAATCCCAAGTGCAATGATTTTTTTGTCGGTCTGCCGGATATTTCCAGCGTGCTGTGCGCGGACTGCAAAGCGCATTTTCACGATGTGCAGGATTATCTGAATATTTTGCAAATAAAATTCAAGGTCAATCCGCGCTTGGTGCGCGGTCTGGATTATTACACCAAGACGGTTTTTGAAGTGATCTCCGGTCAGCTGGGCGCGCAAAACGCGGTGTGCGGCGGCGGACGCTACGACAATCTGGTGCAGGAACTCGGCGGCCCGGCTCTGCCGGCGGTGGGTTTTGCTTTTGGCCTCGAGCGCGCGGTGCTGATCATGCAAAATCAAAACATCACCGTGCCGGAAACGCGGCCGTATATTTTGCTGACACCGCTCGGCGAAAATGCCTGCGGCCGCGCGGCGGTGTTTGCCGAAAAGTTGCGGCACAGCGGCATCCCGGCCGAGATCGACGTGTCCGCCAAAGGTTTGGGCGCGAAATTAAAATCCGCCAACAAACTCGGTGTGGCGTATGTTTATATACTTGGCGATGATGAGCTGCTGGAAAAATGCGGCCAGCTCAAAAATATGCAGACCGGCGTGCAGGAAAAAGTCGCTTTTGCGGATCTGACGGCGCGGCTGCAAAAAAATTACCAGCAGGATAGGGGAGAAAAATAATGTTGAGAAAATGTGGCTCTTTGCGGAAAACAGATCTCGGTCAGGAAATACAATTGCGCGGCTGGGTCAACAGACGGCGCGACCACGGCGGTGTGATTTTTGTGGACTTGCGCGACCGCAGCGGCATAGCGCAGGTCACTTTCAACGCCGAGCTGGACGCCCGACTGCACAAACTGGCCGACGAGTTGCGTTCGGAATACGTCGTGTTGCTGACCGGCAAAGTGATCGCCCGCAGCGCGGAAAATATCAATCCCAATATGCCGACTGGCGAGGTGGAAATCGAAGGCCGAACACTGACGATTTTGAACACGGCCAAGACGCCGCCGATCTCGGTTTGCGACGAGCAGGATGTGGACGAGTCGATCAAGCTGCGTTACCGCTACATCGATCTGCGCCGCGAAAATCTGAAAAACAATCTCATTTTGCGCTCGGAGATTACACGGGTAGCGCGCGAGTATCTGTACGCGCAGGATTTTTTGGAGATCGAGACGCCGCTCCTGACCAGATCCACGCCGGAAGGCGCGCGTGATTATTTGGTGCCGAGCCGCGTGAAACCGGGCAAGTTTTACGCACTGCCGCAGTCGCCGCAATTATTCAAGCAATTGCTGATGGTTTCCGGCTACGAAAAATATTTTCAAATCGCCAAATGTTTCCGCGACGAGGATTTACGGGCTGACCGCCAGCCGGAATTCACGCAGATCGATATAGAAATGTCTTTTGCGGACGAAAAAGAAATCAGACAGCTGATTGACGGACTGCTGGCGCAAATCCTGCCGCTGACCGGCCGAAAATATCCCGACCAGACATCGGAAATCACTTACGCTGACGCGGTTAATTTTTACGGCACGGACGCGCCGGACCTGCGTTTTGACCTGAAGCTGATCGATATTTCGGATATTGCGGCGCAGTCCCAGTTAAAAGTTTTCAAAGAGGTGGTCGACCGCGGCGGCATAGTCAAGGCGATCAATGTGAAAAACGCTGACGGCAAATTGTCGCGCGGCGCGCTCGATGCCTATAAAGATTTTGCCAGCAAATTTGGCGCGAAAGGTCTGGCCTGGATCACGATCCGCCAGAACGAGCTTAATTCGCCGATCGCCAAGTTTTTCAGCAAGGAGCAGCTGGACGCGATCATCGCGCGTTTGCAGGGCGAGGTCGGCGATATATTATTGTTTGTCGCGGACAGCAAAAAGATCGTGCATGACGCTCTGGGCAAACTGCGCTGTGCCATCGCTAGAGACCTTAAACTTTATGATCCGCAGGAATTTAAATTTTGCTGGGTGGTTAAATTTCCCTTGTTCGAGCGCAATGCCGAAGGCAAGCTTACGTCCACACATCACCCTTTTACCAAGCCGCTGGATGAAAATTACGATGAAAATACTTTGGCGGCCGCTTACGATATTGTGCTCAATGGCGTGGAGCTGGGCGGCGGCTCGCTGCGTATTTACAAGCCCGAGGAGCAGCAAAAAGTTTTTGAAACTCTGGGCATTAGCGCCGTGGAAGCGCGGGAAAAATTCGGTTTTTTGCTTGACGCTTTTCAATACGGCGCGCCGCCGCATGGCGGACTGGCTCTCGGACTGGACCGGCTGGTCATGCTTTTGGCTGGTGCGGAGTCGATCCGCGATGTGATCGCTTTTCCCAAAACAAAATCCGCGGAGTGTCTGCTGACCGAAGCTCCCTCGGCTGTCGCGCCTGAGCAATTGCAGGAATTAGGATTAAAAACCGCCGAATGATGCAAAAATTTTTGATGTTAATTTTATTTTGTCTGGCTGTGTCCACAGCGGACACCACGCTGGATATTTTGCGGCGCGATACCGGAGTGCGCGCGCTGGGCATGGGTGGCGCGTTTACCGGCACAGCCGCGGATACTTCCGCTCTGTATTACAATCCCGCCGGTCTGGCGCGCCCGGGCGTGCAATTCACTTACAGCGAAGATGATTTGTCCAATTTAAAATACGTCACCGGAATTGACGCGGCGCTCAAGTATGGCAACGTGGCTTTTGGCCGCCGCAGATTTGTGGACAGAGATTCTTATTTCGTCGACGCGCAGTCTATCGGTTATGGTGTGCAGACTTCTAGCGGCATTGATTATGGCTTGGTTTACCGCAGTCTGGCGCGTGAAACGCCGGAAGCTGTTGGCTCGGCCTGGACTGTGGACGGTGGCTTGCTGTTTAATTTTTGGCCGGAGCTGCGTCTGGGTATGAATATTCAAAATATCGCCAGACAGGGGCTTGACGCTGACGCGCAGGCGCGGCTGGGGCTGGCTTATGAACCGGGTGATTTTTTATTCTCGGCGGACAGCGGCGAACATTATGGTCTGGAATGGCGAATGGCCGAGGGCTTTGCTTTGCGCGGCGGTTACAGCAAAAATAATCCAACAGTCGGGTTTAGTTTTGGCCTCGGCGATCTGACCTGGGAATACGCGCTGGAGCGTGATGGCGAGGAGTATATTTACCGCTGGGCGGCCAAGCTTGGCAATGAGCTGTATCCCAAGGTCCGCCATTATTCGGTGGTGCAGCAGAGAGAGATTTTGCTGCTGGAGCTGAACGCCAATTTGATCTCCGGTCAGTCGGACGCTTCGATTTTCGGCGGCAACAATCTCGGCCTCGATGTTTTGCTGCAAAAAATCCGCGTGGCGGCCGACGACAAAAACGTCGCGGCGATCATGATCCGCATTAACGATCTATCCAACAGCGTTTCTTACGCGGCGGTGCTGGAAGAGCTGCGCGCGGAGCTGCTGAAATTTCGGCGCAAGGGCAAATATGTCGTCGTATATATAGAA
>JAISEH010000003.1 GCA_031264205.1 Candidatus Margulisiibacteriota bacterium | reverse complement strand
CGGACAATCTGACCGGCAAGGAAGTCGACGAATTGTTTTTCCTGCCTTTTGCCCGCGCGCCGCATCCGCGGTACAAAGAGCAAAAAATTCCCTGTTATGATTTTGTGCGTTTTTCCACGATCACGCATCGCGGTTGCTTCGGCGGCTGCGCTTTTTGCGCGATATCCCAGCATCACGGCCGGCAGATCATTAACCGCTCAGAGGAAAGCATACTCAAAGAATTGAGCGAGATTATCTGTCAAGATCCGGATTTCAAGGGCACGATTTTTGATCTCGGCGGCCCCACGGCCAATATGTACGGCATGTATTGTCAATCTGACAAAGAGTGCGCGCGCGACAGTTGTCTGTATCCTAAAATCTGCCCCAATCTGCACACCGCGCACACGCGACAAAAATCCCTGCTCGCCCGCGCGCGCAAACTCCCCGGCGTCAAAAAAGTTCTGCTCAATAGCGGCATTCGCTACGATCTGGCTTTGCTGGACCCTGAATATATGGAAACGCTTTTCACGCATCATGTCGGCGGCCAGCTCAGTCTGGCGCCGGAGCATATTTGCGAAAATGTTTTGCAAATCATGGGCAAGCCGTCGTACAAATTGTATGTGAAATTCTTAAATAAATTTTTGGCGTTCAATAAAGCGCATGATGTGAAACAGTACATCGTGCCGTATTTTATTTCCGCGCATCCGGGCTGCACGCTGAATGACGCGCTGGAACTGGCGCTGTATCTCAAGGAGCATCATCTCCGTCTGGAGCAGGCGCAAAATTTCACACCGACGCCGATGACCGCGGCGACTACAATGTATTACACCGGTCTCGATCCGTTTACGAAAAAGCCGATGCATGTGCCGCGCGGCGAGGAACGGGCGTTCCAGAAAGCTTTATTGCAGCCGCATTTGCCCAAAAACTACAGACAGGTAGCCAAGGCGCTGAAACTTTTGCGGCGCGAGGATTTGCTGAAAACTCTGACTAATTCTAATTAAATGTTCCCAGCCGCAGCGATTTTAGGCGGTGAAAAAACGAACACTTTACGCAAGGCAGGTCATATTGCAATGGCCGGCGTCTTGCTGTCGGCGCGGCCAGCAGGATTTTTTTGGTGTAAACATATTTTTCGCTGACCAGCAGATCTTTGAGCGGCGTTTCCAGCACGTTGCCGAAATCGCCCCAGATATTCTGACAGCAGCCCAATAATTTGCCGTCCCAGTTGATCTGCGGTTGCTGCCAGAGCTGATGGCAGGCCAGCGCGCGAAAACGGCCGGTCTTTTGCTCCTGCTCCGCGCGGGAAATATATTTCAAGCCCAGCTCGCGGCGCACAGCTTCGGGATTGCGGAGCGGAGAATTTTCTTCATGCGCGTTCAGCTTGGGCTTGAATTCCATATTTAATTCTTCCGCCAGCGCGCGCGCTTTGGTCAGCTCATGTTCGTTGTGGCCGAAAACTATAAATTGCCAGCCGAGCTGCGGATACGGCGAGTGGTACTGCCGCTTAAACTCATTGAGGATTTTGAGATTGGCGATAACGCGGTCAAAATTACCGCCGCGGCGGTATTGCGTGTAGGTTTCTTGCGACGCGCCGTCGAGCGACACGGAAACATAACGCACTTGATATTTGACCAGCGCTTCCAAAATCTCCGGCTTCACGTTGTTCAGATTCGTGCCGTTGCCGGCGGTCAATTCCAGGCCGTGTTCGTAGCCGATGCGAAAAATTTCCGCGATCTCGGGATTTAAAAAAATCTCTCCCCAATTGGAAAGCTCGATTATTTTAAGCGACGGATTTTGCTCGACAAATCTTAAAAAATCGGCGGCCTTGAGATAACCCCAGCCGACAGCGTTGCGGCGCGATTCGCCGTTGGCCGTGTCGCAGCTCACGCATTTGAGCTGACACATCGTGCAGGCCTCAAAACGCACTTTCTTTATTCGTTTGTAAGGGTGAAAAATCTCTTGCCAAAAATTCATGAGTTTAACCGGCGAGCAATTTATCTAATATTTGATTGACCAGCTGCGGACTGGCCTGGCCTTTAGTTTTTTTCATTGTCTCGCCGACAAAATAACCTTTGAGCGCGGTCTTGCCGGAGCGGTATTGCGCCAACTGCTGAGGATTGGCATCGAGCGTCTCCTGCACGATTTTTTGTAGCGCGTTTTCGTCCGTGATCTGCCGCAGGCCGCCAGCGGCCACGAGCTGCCGCGCGGACTCGCCGGTCTTTAGCATTTTGATAATTAGCTCTTTGCCAATCTTACCGGAAATGGTTTTGTTGTCGATGAGGCCGAGCATTTCGACCAGATTTTCCGGCGTGAGTTTGGTTTGCGGCAGCTCCAGATTTTCGGTTTTGAGATAACCCAGCGCGTCAGTGGTCAGCCAGTTGACTATCGTTTTTTTATCGCCGGCGTATAGTTTGGCCGCCGCATCGAAAAAATCCGATACGGACTTGTCGAGAGTCAGGACGCGCGCGTCATAAGCGGAAATGCCATACTCTTCTTGATAGCGGTTAATTCTTTGCTCGGCCAGCTCCGGCAGTTCTTTTTGGATCCGCGCGATCCACGCGTCGTCGATCAGCAGTGGCAGAAGGTCCGGCTCGGGAAAATAACGGTAATCATGACTTTCTTCTTTGCTGCGCATGGACACGGTCTTGCCGGCCGCTTCGTCA
>JAISEH010000161.1 GCA_031264205.1 Candidatus Margulisiibacteriota bacterium | reverse complement strand
ATTCAATTTGTCCTCCGCGACTTCCAGTCCCCAGTGTTTGCTCAATTTTAAGACCGAATCCCGCGTGATGCCCGGCAGTATCGAGCCGTTGAGCGCGGAAGTGACGATTTTTTCGCCGTAAACAAAAAAGATATTCATCGAGCCGACTTCCTCGACATAACGCTGCTCGACGCCGTCCAGCCAGAGCGCCTGATCGAAGCCCTTTTTCTTGGCCAATTGTCCGGCCAGTATCGACGCGGCATAATTGGCGCCGGTCTTGGCCGCGCCCACGCCGCCGCGCACCGCTCGCACGTATTTGTCCTCGACCATGATGGACACCGGCTCAAAGCCGTGCGCGTAATAAGCGCCCACCGGCGAGAGGATGATATAGAAGAGCGCTTCCTCCGGCGCTTTCAGGCCAACATAAGGATCAACGCCGATCAGCGTCGGACGTATGTACAAAGAAGCGCCCGCGTCCGACGGCACCCAATTTTGCTCCAGCCGCACCAGCTCGGTCAAAGCGGACAGCGCAAAATCAATATCCAGCGTCGGCAGACAGACGCGCTCCGCCGAAACATTCATGCGCCGAAAATTATCCAGCGGACGGAACATCGCCACGCCGCCGTCCAGTTGGCGGTAAGCTTTTAACCCTTCGAAAACTTCCGGCGCGTAATGCAAAACCAGAGCCGCTGGCGATAGCGAAAGATTTTCGTACTGGCGGATCTCCGCGTCATGCCAGCCCCTGGCTGCGGTGTATTTCCAGGTAAACATGCGGTCGGAAAATTCTTTGCCGAAAAATAATTTTTGGCCGGGAACGGGCGGTTTTTTTAATTTCGTTTTATCCAATTCGCGGACGGAAATTTGCAGTTTCGTGACGGTCATTGCGCGCCTTCTTTTACCCTGTAGAGTTTGTGCCGCCAAATAATATAACCACAAACCGCGATTAAAACAAGGCTGACCAGATGCGGTAAATTGAAGCCCAAAAAATAGAGATCGTCCGCGCGGAAAAACGACACTATGAAACGCGCGGCGGAATAAAAAATCAGATACAGGCAAAAAATATAGCCGTCTTTATAGTTATTTTTTTTCTGCAAACGATACAGAATTAGAAAAAACAAAAAATTCAAGATCATTTCGTAAAGCATCGTCGGGTGCAAAGGCAGATTGGGAAATTCGTCGCCGGCCGGCGTGCCAGCCGGAAAAATCAAGCCCCAGGGCAAGCTCGTCGGCAGACCATGCGCGTCGCCGTTCATTAGATTGCCGAAACGGCCGATCGCCTGACCCAATAAAACGGTCGGCGACGCGCAATCGGCAAAACGCCACGGCGCGATTTTATAAAACCGGCAGAGTAGATAACCCGTCAAAACTCCGCCGAAAATACCGCCGTGAATCGCCAGGCCGCCGTGCCACACGGCAAAAATCTCCCAGATATCACCGCGGTAAAGCGGCAGATTGAAAAGGACATAGTAAAGCCGCGCGCCCAAAATCGCGCCGACAAAAGCGCCGAGAATAATATTTAAAATCTGGTCTTCATTGCCGCCGAGTCTGCGGCGTTTGACCTCCGTCAAGATCAATTTAATGCCGGCCAGCAAAGCAATCGCGTACATTAAGCCATAGTAGCGGATTTGCAGAAAACCGAGATCTAAAAACACAGGCTGCATTTTTTGATTATAACACAGGCCAATATCTGAAAACTAATATTTGTGGATAATACCGCTTAACTTGGCGATGATTTCCAGTTTGATTTTCTCCGGAATGACCGGCGCAGATTTTTCGGTCTGCCCATTAAAAAAGAACAAATAAGGCTGCACTTTTAAAACCCGCGCCAATTTTTCGATCATCTCCACCGAAGGAAATCTCCTGCCGCTTTCGATTATGCCAATATAGTTGCCGGAAACATCGCAGAGTTCAGCCAATTTCAATTGAGAAAATCCAGACATGGCACGAAGCATTTTCATATTGCGAATAAAAGTTTTTTTCAAATTCATTGTTAGCTTATATTTTAAATGAAAGTGGCTTAACCATTCAATATCTAGATAATCATTTTGCTTTTCTGTCCGTTGCTCCTAATTTTTCGGCAATTGACAAAATCTAGCCTGTCGGAAATATGTTATATTACAACGCGTGGCCAAAACCAAAGTCAAATATGTCTGTCAGGCCTGCGGTTTTGAGTCGCTGGGCTGGCTCGGCAAATGCACCAACTGCGGCGGCTTTAATACTTTTGCGGAAGAGACCGCGTCTGTCACCAAAACTTTTGTCAAAGAAACCAAGTCCGGCAAAATAATCGCGCTTGACGCCGTGAGCGCCGGCCGCGAAACGCGTTTGGCGACCGGCATCACGGAATTTGACCGCACGCTGGGCGGCGGCTTTTGCGGCGGGTCGATCACTCTGCTCGGCGGCGAACCCGGCATCGGCAAGTCAACGATCAGCCTGCAAATTGCCGGCGCGCTGGCCGCCAAGGGTTTGAAAACTCTCTATATTTCCGGCGAAGAATCGCCGCAGCAAATCAAACTGCGCGCGGAGAGACTGCACACCACTGGCCAAAATATCGCGTTATTGTGCGCGACCAATATTCTGGAAATCGAAAAAGCAATTCAGGAATATAATCCGGCGCTGACGATTATTGATTCAATTCAGACAATTTATCACCCCGATATTCCCGCCGCGCCCGGCTCGGTGGGGCAGGTGCGCGAGTCCGCAGCCTGGTTGATCCGTTTTTTGAAAGACAATAATTTTGCGGCGATTTTCATCGGGCACGTGACCAAAGAAGGCGCGCTGGCCGGCCCCAAAGTGCTGGAGCACATGGTCGACACCGTGCTTTATTTCGAAGGCGAGCGCTCGCAAAATTTCCGTCTCGTGCGCAGCATCAAAAATCGTTTTGGCTCGACCAACGAGATCGGCATTTTTGACATGCGCGCCGAAGGTCTCGTCGAGGTGCCCAACGCCTCGGAGCTTTTTATTCAGAGCAATCTGGACATACCGGGTACGATGGTTACAGCCTGTCTGGAAGGCAGCCGGTCTTTTTTGGTGGAGATACAGGCTTTGGCCGCACGTTCGGCGCTGTCCATGCCGCGCCGCACGATCACCGGACTGGATTACAACCGCGCCGCGATTATTCTGGCCGTGCTGGAAAAAAAGTGCGGCTTGGAATTGAGCACGCAGGATATTTTTTTGAATGTGGTCGGCGGCGTGAAAGTCAACGACACTGGCGCTGATCTGGCCATTGCGCTGGCCGTCGCGTCGAGTTTTCGTGAGACGATTTTTGGCCGGAAAATCTGCGCTTTTGGCGAGATCGGTCTCGGCGGTGAATTGCGCTCGGTCAGCAATATCGAGAAGCGTCTCCATGAAGCGGAAAAACTCGGTTTCGCCACGGCAGTTATTCCGCAAAGTAATCTCAAAAACCTGCAAAGAAAATATTCTCTAGAACTAATCGCGCCGCGGACACTGGCCGAAGCATTAGCTAAAATTGGCTAGGACGGAAATCTTTAGTACAATCTATCCCATGCGCAAATTATTTTTGGTTTTATTGGCCGCGCTAATACTCTGTGGCGGCTGTCTGAACAGCAGCGACACTATGCCGCTGACCGAGCTGACCAATGAGTTGACCAGTCGGCGCATATTGGTGCTGACCAAAAAATCCGCCTACACTGTCAGTTTTCTCCAGCAACTGCACGCGCGTGCCGGCGCGTATTATTCGTTTATCATCGACGATCTCAACAATCTGGTGGAGTACAATTTCGCGGAATACAACGGCGTGCTGCTCATCGAAACTTTGGTTCACGGCGGAGCGCCTGAACTCGACGAGCTGTTAGAAATTTACAGCGGCGCCAACAACATCGTCCTGCACGGTCTCGACGGCGAATATACTTCGCCGCACAAAGTTTCTGTCGTGACCGCCAATTCGCAGAATATGGATACCCCAGCCCTGGAAGACACCGCCGAGCAGATTTATTTTCTTTTGCGGAGCAAATAAATGCGGTTGATTTCCTGGAATGTTAATGGTATTCGCGCCGCGCAAAAAAAAGGCTTCTTGGCCTGGCTGCAAAAAGAGCAGCCGGATATTCTGGGCCTGCAGGAAACCAAAGCCGAGCCAGCGCAGCTGAGCGAAGAATTATTGAATGTGCCCGGCTACACGGCCTACTGGTCGTCCGCTGAAAAAAAAGGCTACAGTGGCACGGCACTTTACACCAAAATCCAGCCGCGACAGGTGCGGCACGGTTTTGATCTGTCGCGTTTTGACCGCGAAGGCCGCGCGGTCATCGCCGAATATCCAGAATTTACTTTGCTGAATATTTATTTTCCTAACGGCAAAAAAGATCAGGAGCGTCTGAATTACAAAATGGACTTTTACGCGGCGACTCTGGCGTACTGCCAAAAACTGCAAAAGGCCGGGCAAGAAATAATAATTTGCGGCGACGTAAACACCGCGCACAAGGAAATCGATCTGGCGCATCCCCAAGAAAATTCTGACACTTCCGGTTTTCTGCCGATCGAACGCGCCTGGATCGACCAACTGCTGGCCAGTGGTTTTGTGGACACGCTGCGGCAATTTCGCCCCGAGCCGGAGCTGTACACCTGGTGGGATTACAAAACTCATTCGCGCGAAAGGAATACCGGCTGGAGAATCGATTATTTTTTCACCACGGCCAAACTCGCCAGCAGATTAAAAGACGCGTTTATCCTGGCCGATGTGCCAGGCTCGGATCATTGTCCGGTGGGTATCGTGTTATGACCGGACGGAGATTTTTATGCGTCTAACCGAAATCTACCAGCAGTCCTCGCCGGTAATTTCTCTGGAGATTTTTCCGCCTAAAACTGACGAGGGACTCGCCTCGCTTTTTGTCGAACTGGACAAACTCAAAAAACTGCAACCGGCGCTGATCTCGCTCACTTACGGCGCAGGCGGCACGACGCAGGGACGCAGCCTGCTGTTGCTGGAAAAAATCCGCCGCGAATTAAATCTCGAGTTGATGACGCACCTGACCTGCATCGGCTCGAGCGAAAAATCCATTCTGGCTTTTTTGCAAAAGGTCTCCGGCTGGGGCATTGCAAATATTTTGGCTCTGCGCGGTGATTGGCCGCAAAACAATCCCGACTATCAACCGGAAAGTGACACATTTAAACACGCGGCGGACTTGATCCGTTTTGTCAAAAAAAACACCGCGCTGTCCGTCGCCGCGGC
>JAISEH010000014.1 GCA_031264205.1 Candidatus Margulisiibacteriota bacterium | reverse complement strand
TTATTAAAAACAAAAGAACTTCCGCCTTGATCTTCGACTTCGGCAGTAACTGTAAGTGTGGCAATATTTTTGCCGTCATAATAAAAATCTTTGGTGACAACCACATGTTCGCCATCACTATAACCACTACCGGCGTCGACAGAGCCAGTTATCTGACTGGAAATATCGCTCTCCTGAAAATTAGCATCCCAGCCTCCACTGGCAGAAATTGTATGAGCTAAGTCTAAAGTGGCATTTCCATTAGAACTTGGCACCGGAAGGTTAGAAAACATTATCGTAATATTTTTATACACCGTCGTCGTCGGCTGCGGAGCAACTGTTATTGTAATCGTATCGACGGCCCCTGCGCCGTCATCATCTATCACTTTTAACTGAAATACATATGTCCCTTCCTGCAAGCCACTTACGTTCGTCGTTACACCAGCGGCATTGCTTATCACCGCGTCCGGCGCGCTGGTTGGTTTAGATATCTGCGTCCATTCGTAAGACGCGATGCTTCCGTCGCTGTCATTCGACGTACTCCCGTCCAGCGTCACACTATCCGTCGGCAAAGTTATACTTTGGTCTGTCCCCGCATTCGCCGTCGGTGCCACATTTGCCGGAGGCGGCGCGGCATTTACTGTCACTGTCACATCATCCGTACTTTCCACGCCCTCATTGTCCGTTACTTTTAATCGGAATGTATATGTGCCCGCTATCGTCAGTCCACTAATGCTCGTAGAACTGCCTGTCGGAGTGTTTATTGTTGCAGTCACAGGCCCGTTAACCTGCGTCCATTCGTAACTCGCTATACTCCCGTCGCTGTCATTAGACGCACTCCCGTCTAATGTCACACTGCTCGTCGGCAAGGTTATGTTTTTATCAGTACCGGCGTTCGCCGTCGGAGGCACATTTGCCGGAGGCGGCGCCGCATTTACTGTCACGATCACTTCGTCCGTACTCTCCGCGCCGTCATTGTCTGTCACTTTCAAACGGAATGTATACGTCCCCGCTGTCGTCAGTCCGCTAATGCTCGTGGAACTGCCTGTCGGAGTGTTTATTGTCGCTGTGGCAGGCCCGTTAACTTGCGTCCATTCGTAACTAGCAATGCTCCCATCACTGTCATTCGACGCACTGCCGTCCAGTGTCGTACTGTTTGTTGGCAAAGTTATACTCTGGTCATTACCCGCGTTGGCCGTTGGAGCGACATTAGCGGGTGGCGGCGGAGTCGGCTTTAAATACTGGTAAGTCAAACGTTCTGTTTTTCTATGAAAACTAAAATCCAAACCGCCGCCGATTTTGATACTGGAAATCCCCGGAATATTTGGCCGAAACGTGCGCGGCATAATTGTGGTTTGCAACCAGGCCGCCTGTTCGTTTTCTTTAATAACCCCGCCACCGCTGAAAGTTAACTCCAGTTTTTTTCGCTTAGCTTCATCTCCAGCCTTTACTCTGGCTTCCTCTTCAGCTTTTATTCTGGCCTCTTCCTCAGCTTCAGCTCTCGCTTCTTCTTCGGCTTTTGCTTGGGCTTCCGCTTCAGCTTTTACTCTCGCCTCTTCCTCGGCTTTTGCTTGAGCTTCCGCTTCAGCTTTTACTCTCGCTTCTTCCTCGGCTTTTGCTTGGGCTTCAGCTTCAGCTTTTATTCTCGCCTCTTCCTCGGCTTTCGCTTGAGCTTCCGCCTCAGCTTTTACTCTCGCCTCTTCCTCAGCTTTTACTCTGGCTTCTTCTTCGGCCTTAACTCTATTCTCCTCTACAACTCTTATTTGCTGTGTCACAGCTTTTTCTAAATCGACCAGTGTTTCCGTCCCTTTGTCTTGCCAGCGCTGAGAAATTGCTTCACTGCCCGGATTGACAATAGCCAGCACCAAACCTGTAATACCGACTCGCGGATTGTGTCCGTTTAAAGACTGCTCGTAAGTATAAACCGGGGTTTTATCCTGCGGCTCCAGAGGCGGCGCAATGCCTCTGCCCGCATCATAGACATAACACAATTTTTGATACTCCGGCAAAAGTTTTGGCGGCGCGGCGTGATCGGTGAATCGCAAAAGATTGGCGCGAACTATCCGCAAATTGGCTTCCGCCGCGGTTTTTTGCCTGGCCGGAAAAACAGACAACTCTTGGTCCAAAACAGCTCTGTCGTTAACCGCCGCCCACAAAAAATCAAAAAGCTTTTGCGCCCGGCGTTGTCCCAGATCTATATGCTCGGTATAAGAAATCCCGCCGTACTCATACAGTGTATCTAGCTCGTCCCAATTGTCGCTGGTCATATTTACCGCCGCCGTCAAATCAAAAGAAAAGCTGCTATATCGCGCCAAATCCACCAAGCTGGCTGATACTTTTTTTTGCCGCGCGGCCAATTCATCGCCCAATAGCACAAATTCATCCTGCTCCGCCTCAAAAGGCAAAACCATATCATTCAGCAACACGGCGGCAGTCCGCCTCATCAGCAAATCGGACAGGACAGCGTCTGTCTCAATATCTATCGGCGCTTGTTCGATATTTAAATTGTCGCGGTGATTTGCGGTGTCAGGGTCAATAACTAAAAGCGGCTTGATCGGCTTAGATTTTTGTTGAAAAGTTAACGGCAAAGAAGCCGGAATGAATCCTGGAAAATTATTTTTCCGCAAATTAGGATAACTACTAATATTATTGTAGATCATATCGTCATACTGCCCTCATATGCTTGTGCTTGTTAAGTTCGAGGTCACTTCGGCCAGTTGGCAACTACGCTATTCTTGCTTAGCCGAGTCCTCTGCGCTGCCTAGCGGCAGCTTGAGGCCAAAATTTTCGCTTGGCGAAAATTTTGGTCGGGCTACCCGGACTCGAACCGGGGACCCCTTGCACCCCATGCAAGTACGCTAGCCAACTGCGCTATAGCCCGCAGATGGGAAACAGTATAACAGAAACCGCACCAAGAGACTACTTTATTATCTCACCGCTGGCGTCCGGTAAGAGCTGACATCGACGTACTGGATTTTTGGCAAATCATCTTTGATGTCCTGCAATACGCTGAGCAGCGCGTCATATTTTTGCGCCAGATCGACCGGCTGGCCAAATTTAAAAATCAACCGCCCGTCGACGATCACGCGCAAATTGTTGGGATTGGCAGCGTCGATCTCGAAATCTCCGCGATCATAAATATTTCCCAGCAGCGCGGCCAGCTCTCGAATATTGCTCGAAACACCAAACTCCTCAACAGCGACTGTCTGCTCCAACACCATTTCTTCAGAAAAAGATAGATACCAAAAACCCAATCCGGCGCTGAAACACAAGACAAGCAAGATCAGCAGCGCTAAAAGTTTTCTGGCCATGTCAATGTTTCCCCACAGCGGCGGACAACAAAATCATTTCCGCCAAATCAGGGAAGTCAATTCCCAGCGCGCGGGCTTCAGCCGGCAAATCGGATTGATCGGTCATGCCCGGATTGGTGTTGATTTCCAAAATATACGGATCTCGCCGGTCTTGCACGACAAAATCCACGCGCGCCGCGCCAGCGCAATTCAGCGCCAGATAAGCTTGTCTGGCCAGCTCCTGCGTCCTGGCCGTAACCGCTGGCGACAGCTCCGCCGGCAAAATAAATTCCGTGCCGCCCGGCGTGTATTTGGCCGCAAAATCGTAAAATTCATTTTTGGGCCGCAATTCCAAAATCGGCAAAGCGGTCAGCGCGCCGTTTACCGGCAGCACACCGACTGTAACTTCGGCGCCGGAAATAAATTCCTCAATAAAAATCTCCGGATAAGCAGACAAAGATTTTTCCACCACGGGCAACAGTTCGTTTTGATTTTTCACGATCGACACGCCGATGCTGGAACCTTCCGACACGGCTTTGACCACGCAAGGCGCCGCAAAATTTACTTCAGACAGAGCCTTGAGCGTCTGATAACGCGGCGTCGGCAAATTATTTTTTTCTAAAATCCTTTTCGTTTGGACCTTGTGCATACAATTTTGCGACGCGCTGATGCCGGAGCCGGTATAAGGGATCCGCAGCTCCTCCAGAATTTTTTGCACGCCGCCGTCCTCGCCAAAAGCGCCATGCAATATATTGTAGGCCACGTCAATGTTTTTTAGCTGCTCATAGCAGTTTTGAGAAGTAATATCTATTTCTCGCACTCTGTATCCTTTGGAAACCAAAGCGGCGGCGACATTTCGGCCGGAACGCAGGGAGATCTCGCGCTCCGAACTCACACCGCCCATCAGCACGCCGATCAATTTAGTTTTCATCGGCCAGCTCCATTTTCGATCTGGCCAAGATACCGCGCTTCTGTCTCCAACAATATATTTGTCCGCTCCCGCACAGTTCGCCGGATCCGCGCGATCAATTCCAGCAGATCCCGCGCGACAGCCGCGCCGTTATTCACCACAATATTGGCGTGCTTTTCCGCGACTTGCAGGTCTTTATATTTATAACCTTTTAAGCCGGCGTCCTCGATCAATTTACCGGCGGACAGACCGGCGGGATTTTTAAAAATCGAGCCGATATTCGGCTGTCCCCACGGCATTTTTTCCTGACGCAGTTTGAGATATTCGGCTTTTTTATCTAGCTGTTTTTTTTCAAACACGGCGGATAACACAATTCCGGCAAAATCCGCCGCGCGGTAACCCAAGCGCAATTCCGCCGTCGGCAAAATTTTAACCGCGCCGTCTTGCCAGACCCGCGCCGAACGCAAAAAATCTTTGAGTTCAAAACCGAAAGCGCCGAAATTCATCATCACGCCGCCGCCGACAGTCGCCGGCACACCGGCCGCAAAATCAAAAAGTTTTTCCAGCAGCGCGCCACATTCCGCCTCAACACCGGCGGTCGTCTCGTTAATCTTGTTCAAATATTTAGTGCAGATCAATTCCGGCAAGTCGCCGAAAAAAACATTGGTGCAGCCGCCGACCACCGGCCGGGCCGGCCGCTCGTCCAAAAGCTCTGTCAACTCCGCTATAGTTTCGGGAAAATAAATTGTGTCCGCCTGTCCGCCGATGCGCAGCGCGGAAAAATCTTTAAGCGATGCGGATAATTTCTTTTGCATTTTTGCGGACCGGAGCTTTGCTGCGCAGACGATTGAGAATTTCTTTGCCGACGGCGTAAATATCGCCGGCGCCGAGCGTAAAAAAAACATCGCCCTTGTCCAGCTCGCGCAGCGCAATATCGGCCACATCTTCTTTTTTCTCGACAAAACAAGCTTTTTCCGGCGCGTTCATTTTGGCTACGATAGCCCGCGCGTCCACACCGGCGATCGGTTTTTCACCCGCGGCGTACACGCCGGTCACAAATACGCGGTCGGCGTCGCTGAAACTCTCGGCAAAGTCATTGAGAAAATGCATGGTGCGCGAATAGCGGTGCGGCTGAAACACACAGAAAATCCGGCTGCGCGGAAAAACCCGCCGCGCGGCGGCCAGAGTCGCCTTGATCTCCGTCGGGTGATGCGCGTAATCATCATAAATCTTCACGCCGCAGCTTGAGCCGATCAAAGAAAATCGCCGTTTCGCTCCGGTAAAAGTCAGCAGCGCCTCTTTGATTTTGGGAAAATCCAGCCCGAGCTGCAGACTGACCGCCAAAACCGCCAGCGCGTTTAAAATATTGTGTTCGCCCGGAATAGCCAGCTCCAGATCGCCCAGAGCCACGCCGTCTTTGAGCGCCGTGAAAACCGAGCCGTGGTCTTTGTAACGGATATTTGCCGCCTGATAATTGACGCCGCTGGACAAACCAAAAGTTATTACCTTTAGTTTTTTATTTTCTTGGATTTTTTCAAATAAAATTTTATTGCCCCACTGCTCCGGGTTCAACACCAGCAAATGCTCCGGCCTTTGCGTCAATTTTTCCACACAGCCGCGGAATAATTCTACGATCTCTTCCAGTCCGGCAAAATGATCGAGATGGTCTTTTTCGATGTTGTTTAAGATCAAAATTTTCGGCTCCAGAAATTGGATCGAGCTGTCTGATTCGTCCGCTTCCGCCACAAAATATTTGGACTGGCCGCAGCCGCCGTTGCTGTTGAGATTGGCCACTTCTCCGCCGATCATATAGGTCGGGTCCAGACCCAGCCGCGCCAAAATCACCGACAGCATCGCGGAAGTCGTGGTCTTGCCGTGCGTGCCAGCCACCGCAATACTCTCCGGGTACAGCGACATCAAGTAACCCAACACTTGGGCGCGCCCAAAGATCGGCAGGCGCAGATTTTGTGCTTCTTGCAGCTCGGGATTTGTCAGATCGACCGCCGCGGTGTATACGAGCGCCTGCGCGCCGCGGATATGCATGGCGTCATGGCCGATAAACACCGCCGCGCCCAGCTCTTTGAGACGTATCGTATTGGCGGATTCTTTGCTGTCGGAGCCGGAAACTTTGTAGCCCATCGACAGCATGACGCGGGCGATAGCCGACATACCGCATCCGCCGATGCCGACAAAATGAATTCTCCTGCTGTTCGCAATAATATCTTTTAAATCTTTGGCCAAAACAGGGGGATTATATCATAAAACAATAAGCAGCCTTACAAGGCCCCGGCGTGCATTAACACTTTTCGCATAGTATCGTTGACTCGTGTTGACCAGCCGCGGCCAAGCGACCGCAAAGCACGCGCCACATCGTGGTCAAATCTAATGTTTATTTTTTCTTTTGGAAAGTCTTTTTTTGGCCGCCCCAGAACAGAACCGCGCTTAAATTTTTTAACGCCTAGAAAAGACACCTCATATTCCTCTTCTTCTTTGCGAAAATCGTCTAATTGTTTTTTAGACATTTTAGAAACAGCGGCTCTGGCTTCTTTTATATTAAGTCGTTTTATATTGCCCGCTCTGATATCTTTCAATTTAGCCGATGCTATTGTCATAATAATCCTCCTCTTCGTTTTTATGCGCTCGGCGCATGGTTATAATTCGACAATTACCATTTCTTGGTGTATGAATTACCGCATAAAGTTTGCCATTCAATAAACCAATAGTCTTATATCTTATCTCACCCTTTTGGGAAGATAATGCTGTTATTGCCATTTCATCATTAAGCACAAGCGAGGCATCTAACGCCAGATCAATTCCGCGCAGGCTGACCAGATTTCGCTTTTGTTCATCCCATTCAAAAACAGCATATTCATATATCACCAACTTATTGTACCCCCAAAAAGTATAAAGGTCAAGTGTATAACTACAACTTAAACGCCGGTACAACGCGCACATTTTGCAAATAGCGCAGGGCAACAGTCTGCAAAGCCAGCGCGTTTTTGACTGCGGCGGCTGGCTCGATGACCACCGGCAGATCCTGACGCACGACGGAGAGCAATTTGGCCAGACTTTCCACCTCGGCCAATGGCGTATCTTTGGCGACCGGCAACAGGACGAACGCTTCTTCTTTTTGCAACAGCGCCAGACTTTCCAGAAATTCTTTTTGATAATCCGGCGTGTATTGGAGACAAAACAACGAAACATAGGGTTTGATCTCTGCCAGCCGATCCGGCATAGTGGCGTTAGTTTCCAGATAAAGCGGCAGGGGCATACTCTCCAGCAACGGCAACAATTCGTTAATCTGCAGCAGCGGTTCGCCGCCAGTCAGACAGATCACTTCGCCTTTGCGTTTGGCTTCTGTTTTGACAGCCAGCAATAATTCTTCCGGCGCGTAAGGCTGTCCCTCGCCGGTGTTTTCCGCGGCGATATTGGACAAAGCAAACTCGAGCATTAACTGTCTCTGTCCGGCGTATAAACCACGGCGTTGAATGTCCGTTTTGACCGCCACGATTTGCAGCATTTAAAAAATATACCCCAAAGAAATTTTATGCGTGGACTCCACTAATGTTTCCTGCGGCAGGAGATAGGCGTAATCCAGAGTCAGACCGGCGTAATGCAAACCCAGACCCAGCGCATAATTGCCGGTGTAGACGCCGCCGCGCGCCGCCAAAATATTGCCAAACAAAAAATACTCCGCGCCGATGCCGGTCAAAATCTCGTTGGCCTGCAGCACAATCTCGCCGGAAGCCAGCAACGCCGGCAGAATACGATAAGCCAAACCAAAACGCTGTTTGCGCAAAACAGTGTCGACAGTTTTGCTGTCCGTGTCCCAAACTAATTTCGGCTCCAGCAGATCAATGACGCTCCAGCCAAAAGTCAGCGGGCCGTTTTTGTAGAGCAGTCCGGCGTCGAGGCCAAAACCCGACGCGCTGTTTTCGTAAAGATTTTGCCGCAAGATTTTGAGATTGGCGCCCCAGTAAAGAGCCGCCGGACCCAGCTCAGTAGGCGCGGTCAGCCAGTCCCAGCGCAAAGCCTCGCCGTAAGAAAACACCAGAGCCTGCGCGCCGTAAGCAAAAGTCTCGCCGCTGTCCACTGTCTCGCCGTGCGCGTATTCCGCATTGTACTCGTAAGTGGTCAGCGGTATGCCGTCTATGCCGCTGGAGTAAACATTGAGCGCGCCGTAACCGCGACCAAGTTTTTGGCCGTAGCCGAGATAGTAAACGTTTTCGATATTGCGGTTTTTGGTGAAAAGCGAATTGACGCGGCGTTTATTCTGCAGGCCGTAGCCAGCGGGATTGTAATAAAAAGCGTCGAGATCATCGGCCACGGCGGCAAAGGCGCGGCCTAGAGCGTCCGAACGCGCCGCCAAGCCGTTGTCCAAAAAGGCTGCACCGGTCGATTCGGAGAAAAATTCCGCGGCCGGCAGTAAAGCGATTAGCAAAAACAAAATTAAATTTTTTCGCATTGTTTTACCTCAAGATAGCGATCTTCAAAACTTTGCGCAGTTTTTCCTGGCCGGTGTCGATCTCCACATAGGCCAAATACACGCCATTGGGCAGACGCCGGTCGTAAAGATTGGCGCCGCTCCAGACGAACTCATTGTAACCGGGCGGAAAACGCTGATCATCCTGAAACACCAACTCGCCGCCCAGCGTGTAAACTTTTACCCGCGCGCGCGCCGCACTGTCCAGAATAAAGCCGATATGGATCGGCCCTTTTTCGGGATCGGCGGGATTGGGGCCGGATTTTATTGTATCCAGCACGGACTGGCCGGCGGGCAAAGGCTGTACCGGCGCGGTGATCAATGGCAGCTCAAAATAAATTTCCACGCTGTCTCCCAGCGTCACATCGAAAACCGCGGAAGACGACGGAATATAATTGTCTTTTTCCACAAGCAAGAACAATTGATACGCCACCGCGTTGACGGAAATAAATTGATACTCGCCGGACGCATCAGTAGTGTAGACGTCCAGAATATTTTGAGTATTCGCCTGATCGATCAAAGAAACTTTGACGCCGGACAAAGGATCGCCGCGTGTGTCTTTGACATTGCCGGCGACTTTCCAAACCTGGCTCAAAGTAAAATCAATGTCGGCCCTTTGGCTGCCCGGAACCATATTGACAGTATTGGCGCTGGCTGCAATGTATTGGCCGTCGTAATATTGAACTTCATAACCGTTAACCGAAACGCGGACATAAACATCGACATCATTGTAGCCGCCAGTCACTATATAGTAGCCGAGAGCGTTAGTTTTCGCGCGGCCGATAAAATCCCAGTCTGTCAAACTCCGCCAGACATCGACTTCCGCGTCCGCAATAGGCTGGCCGCCGGAATTTTCAACTGTTCCCGCAATAGTCCACTCGTGGTCGATCTCAATATTGATATTATTCGTAGTCTGTCCGGCAATTAGATTTATTCTGACCGCGTTTCCGGTCGAAGCGGTTTCACCGAAATACTCGGCCACGCAATTATTCGCCTGCGCATACACCAGCCAAACGCCAGCCGGCATACGCGGTATAGTGTAGTCGCCGGAGCCGTCGCGCGTCACAAAAGTTTCCCAATTGCCGTCGATGTCCTGCACGCTGATCGTAACAACGCCGGAGCCGTTGGCGGTGACCCGGCCGGAAATCGACGCGCCGAGCGTCAAATTAAAATTGTACGTGTAAGTATTTTCCGGCGCCAGCGTGGTTTTATTTATGCCGGCGGCAATATAATTGCCGGTCGCCGCGCGGATATTCACTGTAACATTGCCGGTGCCGCGAATATCATATTTGCCGGCGGCATCAGCCGTGACCCAGCCTTTGCTTTTCGCCCAGTTAATATCCGCGCCGTCGTATTCATACATATCAATGACCGCTTCTATATCTGGAGGAGTAATCACGCCGCTCACGAGCCAAAATCTAGCGATCTTAAAATTTAAATCCTGATCACCGGCGCTGTATTGCAGCGGAGTCGCGTCCGCCGAAGCGATCATGCCAAAGGTATTTTCTTTGTAATACGTGCCGGTCGGATAACCAAGATATGGGTTAGCCGTAGCCACTTGCAAAACCAGATCTTTGGTCGGCGCGATTTGCAGACTAAATCTTCCGTCACTGCCGGTCAAGACGCTGCCGCCGTCCGGCCCGGCGTAATCAGAATCTTTCACAAAAACATTCACGCTCAAGCCGCCCAGCGGATTGTCGTCCGTATCCGTAACCCTGCCGCTGATCAGCCATTGCTTGTGTCCGGCAAAATCAAAATTCACCGCGTCTTTCGTCGTGCCCACGGCTTGATTGACAATCTCCGCGTCCGCGGAAGAAATTTTATTGTCGTACCACAAGTCTTCATAACCGCTGACCGCGGCGCGCACCACCAGGTCTTGATTGGCCTTGATTGGCAAAACGTAAGTGACCGGCGCGGCGTCATTGCCGTTAAGCGTAACCTCGCCCAGCCAGACAAAATTGGAGCCTTTCTCAAAAGCGCTGATAGTCACTATCTGATTCGCCGAGACATTGACCACCGTGCCCTTCACATACGCCGCGCCTTCCAGCGGGTAATTCTGACCGGTATAATTTTTATCGACTTCGACACTGAACGGATTGGTCGTTATTTCCGTATAATTCGTCGCGGATATTTGCAGGAAAATTTGGGTTTGATTATTTTGTTTATTGCTGTAACCGCCGCGCAGCGTGTAATCGCCATTGGCGTCGGTATTGGCCGAGGCGATCCAAAACCACGTGTTCGGCTCGGTGACAAAATAAGCCTGCACTAAAGCTCCAGTAATATTCTGCGCCGAATTGTCTTTTTCAGAAATCTTGCCGGAAATTGTCCATTCTTTAGCAATGTAAATATTGATATTATTTGTGGTCTGACCAGCGACGACAACAACCGGCGCGGCATTGGATGTCGAGGCGGTCTCGCCATAATATTCAGCAATCGTGCTGTCCTGCGAAGCGCGCACCAGCCAATTGCCGGACGGCAAATTGGGGACAGTGTACACACCGCCGCCGTTGCGGGTCACCGCGGTAAAATAATTGCCCTGCAAATCTTCCACATTGATAGTAACTGTGCCGGAGCCGCCCTGTGTCACAATATTGCCGTTGATAGAGCCACCCCGAGCGAGAGTCCGCAAGCTGAGATCGGTCGCGGAGCCAATTGTCAGCATCTGTTTATTGCCATCGGCGATCTTATTCAGCGTTACCAGATCAGGATAAATCATCGTTACATATCCGTCTCTGGAGAAACGCACTACAGCCTCAACACTATTTATGCTGGAAATAGCAAAATCACCGTCAGTATTATCGATAGTCACGCCGGCCAGCCATTGCCAATCCGTACCGCTCGTCACGCTCGTATAGTCAAAAACATCAACCGACACGCCGACAGGGCTGGCCTGATCATCCAACTTGACCTGGCCAGTCAGATACCAAAATTTATCAATAATAAAATGCTGATCCGGCAAGTCAGCGGTAATCTTAAAAATCGTCGAGTTGGCGGAAGATTCGCGGTCGGGAAACCAAGTGCCGCTGGCATGACCCAGAGCAGAATTTGCGGTGACTTGCAAAACCAAATCCACATCTTGCGGCACAGGCAGATTGAAAGAACCATTGGCGGCATTGGTCGTAATCGCGCTGACAAAAGTATAATTCGTGCTGGCGACAAAGGCATTGATCGTCACCATGCTGCCAATATTGCCGCTGTCGCGATATTTCACGTCTCCGGCAATAGATCCCGCGTTATACAAATTAAAATTCTTGCCAGTAACAGGCATTGTCGCCACATTTATAGCGCTCCTATCCTGCTCACCAAACGCCGCGTAAGCATTGTCGCTCTGGTAAAATCCCGGGAACAGACCGGTTTTTTCGGCGCGAATAAAATAACTTTTGTTTACCGGAACATTGAAAGTGTAGTTTCCGTTGTTGTCGGCTGTTTTCATACCCAGCAAAAAAGTGTCCTCGGTATCCCCCGCCTCGCGGACAAAGACCTGCACAGTCACGCCCTCAGCGTTAATCACTCCGGACAAGACAACTCCCTGCTCCAGATCAATATTTACGCTCGGTCGCGGCGTCGTGTTGATCAATTTAATTTCAGTCGCTTGATTTAAACTGTACGTATTGGCATAGAAACGTTTAATATGCCCGTCTTTTTCCGCCTGCACCACTAGCGTCCTGCCGCTGCTGACCGGTGTCGGCAGATCATACGTCTCACTCATTCCGATATTTTTTGTGATGCTGCTTATATAGGTAAGCGTCTCGCCATTTTTCTCAAAAGCGCTTATCGTCACTATGTCGCTGCCGGTCTGGCTCGTTATTGTTCCTTCGAGTTTTCCCGTCTGCTCCAGAGTGATACTCGCTCCGTTGGTCGTGCCGTTGACCGTCGTCGCCTGCTCGTCGGAGTAAGCGCCGCCGGAACCGGACTGATAGAAGCGGTTTATGTAACCGCCGCTTTCCGCCATGATCATCAGGTTAATTCCCGCTGGTATATCCAAAGAGTAATCGCCATCGCCGCTTTGAGTAAAAAAACTGACCCAGCGTCCCAGATGACCATTCTCCCGTTCAAAAGCGTTGATCGTCACATTGCCGGCGCCGCTGACTCCGCTGATCGTGCCGGCCACAACAGCTTTGACCGGCAAGGTAATATCAATATTACTTCTACCCGCCGTCGTTAAATTAACCGTCGTGGCGTCATTGTGCCCGTATGCCCCGCCATAGTAAGTTTGCATCGCGCCGCTTCGCGCCGCGCGGACTTTCCAGTCGCCGGTCGGAATGCCTTTAATCGTATATTGAACGCCGACATTGACTGTAACCTCTTTGAAAAACTTCCCCGCCGTATCCTCCACGCTGACTGTCACCACGCCGGAACCACCCGACGACGAGATCGTGCCCGAGATCTGACCGCCCAAAATCAAAGACGGACTGTAGGTGTAAGCGCTTAGCGGCACCAGGGTCAGCCGCGCATTGTTCGTCACCAAATCCAGAGAATTATTGACCCAGGCCGGACTGGACATATTTGTATTGCTGAGATACCTGGTCACATAATTTTCCGTGCCGGCGCGCAGGACTACCTGAACATTGCCCGTGCCGCGTATTTCGTACGCGCCGCTCGCATTGGCCGTGACCCAGCCTTTGTTTTTATTGTAGTTAATGCCGCTGGATTCCCATTCATACAGGTCAATCACGCCCTGAATATTAGCGGGGCTGACCGAGCCTGTGACTATCCAGAATTTGTCCAGACGGATCTGCAGACTGTCCAAGCCGGACTGCCCGCTTTTCAAAACTCTGGCGTCAGCGGAGGACATGACACTGCCGTTGTCCACAAACCAGGAGCCGTCTTTGTAGCCGATAAGCTGACTGCCGTTATGCGTCACCTGCAAAACAATTCCCGCGGAGTCGCTCGGTATCCGCATACTGAACGCGCCGGTCGCGGAATTGACAGCGGCGGCGGTAACATAACCGGCCTCATAATCCTGCCCGCTGATAAAAGCGTTGACAGTCAGCGGAATACCCAAAATCGCGTCGCCGCTATCCTTGACACTGCCAGTCACGGCCACCGCCTGCTGTAAAGTAATATGGACAGTACTGGAAGCAGTTTTTTGCAGCGTGGCTTTTTTATCGCGATTGTAGGTGCCCTCCGTGCCGAGCTGATAATAGCGGTCAATGTACCCGGCGCGGGAAGCCAGGATCACCTGATCAATATTATTGAGAATCGGCAAATCGTAACCACCGGAAGAATTCGCTGTCACGCTATTAACGTATTCATAATCATCAGAGCCGTTTTTACGAAAAGCGCTGACTTTGGCATTGTTGCCATTGTTAATCGTGCCGGAGATTATTACTGCCTGCTGCAGCTTGATGCTCACATCGGAAACAGCGTCAGCCGGAGTAATAACTCCGGCCATTTCGCGGTCATATACGCCGTCCGTGCTGTTGCTCAAATAATATCTGTCGATATGTCCG
>JAISEH010000127.1 GCA_031264205.1 Candidatus Margulisiibacteriota bacterium | reverse complement strand
GACTTAACTTAGGAAAAAATTTTTCCAACGCTCTATCAATGTACCCCATGTACCCTTTTTTCGCTTCTCCATCAATAATGCTTCTTGGCAAGTTCTGAAATCTCTCTCTTATATATTTTATAAACCCTGAATATTCTGCTAAACTCTCCGTATAATAGGATTCAATGGTCTCTTTTCGACCCCGCTCCTCCCAAAGGTCATTTCTGAGTTTCCATCTAATGCCTAACAGATTCACAAGCGCACCAGTAGCAGTAAGAACTGAAAATACTGGCAACGCAGTTATGACAGTTAAAACCGTTAGGGGGATCAAGGCGACCGTCAAAACATTAAAACAAGTATTCAATAACAACGTATGTTCGATCTTTTTAAGTTCTTCATTGAAGTCTATTGAGCGCATTAATGTGTATTCATCATAGCGTTCTCGCGCCTTTTGAAATATGAAAAATATCTCATCTTCTGTTTGTTTATATATCGTCTTTTCTTTCAACACTTCTTTTGCTGGCTTAACCATAACGGCCGTATTGATATTTAAAGGTTCTGTTCCACTAATTTGTTTTTGCTGCATACATAACTCCTTTATAGTTTTTACTACTAGTAATATCGTCGATTACATAAAGTTGTTGCAAATTTTTCGCGTAAAGAACCGGCCAGAGCGTTTATGGCTTTATCCTCACCATTGGACACGTCGCTAGGCCAGGCGATAGTATTCCTGTCTTTGCTTTTCCCAAAATTTTTTGTCGCGGGCAGTCAGGCGGCGCAGAATTTTACAGGGATTACCGGCGGCAACCACATTGGCCGGAATATCTTTCGTGACAACACTCCCTGCGCCAATCACAACATTGTCGCCAATAGAAACGCCGGGCAAAACAGATACTTCGCCGCCGAGCCAGACATTGTCGCCGATCGTAATCGGCCGGCCGTATTCCAACCGCTCGGCGCGCACGGCGGCGTCCAACGGATGCGCGGCGGTGTAAATACCCACATTGGGTCCCAGAAAAACATTCTGGCCGATAGTGACCGCGCAGACATCGAGTATCACGCAATTTACATTCGCGTAAAAATTATCGCCGATACTGATCTGAGCGCCGTAATCGCAATGAAACGGCGGCTCAATGTACGGGGCAACGCCAATCTGCCGGAACAGCGCTTTTAATAATTTTGTCCTGTATTGAATTTTGTGCGGAGCAGATCGGTTAAATTTGCGCAAAAGTTTTCGGCAACGCAAAATATCTTTAATAATTTCCTGTCCTTGAGCAATGTATAATTTTCCGGCAAGCATTTTTTGTTTGTCGGTAAATCCGGTCATACTCTTTTTTTAATTTCCGCCAGACTGTCTCCGCCAAATTTTTCGAGAAACGCTTCGGTCAGAATAAAAGCGGCGATATTTTCCGCGATGACGGCTCCGGCTTCGACAGAGCAGGTGTCCGCGCGCTCGACATGGGCGGTCACGGCTTTTTTCGTCCGCCAGTCGATAGTATTCAGCGGCCGCATCAGCGTCGGTATTGGTTTGAAAGCCAGCCGGACAATAATATCCTCGCCGTTGGACATGCCGCCCTCGAGGCCGCCGGCATGGTTGGTTTTGTGCCAGACTTTGCCGCGCTTGTAAAAAATCTCGTCTTGCAGCTGACTGCCCGGCAAATCCGCGGCCGCGAAACCCAAACCGATCTCCACGCCTTTGACTGCCTGCAAACTCATCAGCGCGCCGGCCAGACGGCCATCCAGCTTGCGGTCCGACTGAGCGTAAGAACCCAAACCCACAGGCGCGCCGGAAATATTTAACTCCACCACGCCGCCGAGAGAGTCGCCGCCGGCGCGTGCCGCGTCGATTTTATTTTTTACTGGCGTTCCGATACCGTTCAACGCTTGATTTTCCACGCCGCCGACCCGCAAAACTTTGCTGGCAATATTTATTTTGAAAATATTTAAAAACTGTTTGCACACCGCGCCGGCCGCCACCTGCGCCACAGTCGTACGTGCCGAGGAACGCTCCAGCACATTGCGCAGATCGGCAAAGCCGTACTTCATCACGCCGGCATAATCGGCATGACCCGGGCGCAATTTGGTCACCGGCTCAATCCTGCCCTTGACCGGTTCCGAAGACATTTTTTCCGTCCAGTTTTTGAAGTCTTTGTTTTCCACGAAAAGCGTGATCGGCGAGCCGAGCGACAGGCCGTGACGAATGCCGGACAAAATCCGCACTTCGTCCTGCTCGATCTTTTGCCGGCCGCCGCGGCCATAGCCCTGCTGACGGCGCGCCAGCTCCGCGTCAATATATTTTTTGGCCAGCGGCACACCGGCCGGAAAGCCGTCCAGCACGGCGGTCAGGCCGGGGCCATGGGATTCGCCGGAAGTAAGTAGTCTTAACATGCTGAGATTATATCATGCGGTGCCGTTCCGCGAATATTTTGTTTATGTGCAGCACTTACAATTTTTGCAGCAATTCTGCCGGCTCATACAACGGCACGGCGCTGTCCTGATAATCTCGTTTATTGCGGCTAACAATCGCGTCCATCTGGGCATTGACAGCAACAGCATATTGCACAGCATCTTCAAAATCTTTCCATTGGAATTCCAGCGCGTCCAGAATTTCTGTTTCAGTTACAGCCAAAATTGCAAAAATATCCGTAAGCTGT
>JAISEH010000033.1 GCA_031264205.1 Candidatus Margulisiibacteriota bacterium | reverse complement strand
ATTTGCGCGGACCAGACCTCAAGAAAAAGAAAATGAAAGTCCTTCTCGACGGCATTGTCGCACGCTGCTGTTACGACGGACACATCGCCGTATCGCAAAATGTTAAGGACGTGTTCGTCCGCCGCGAAAAATATCTGGCGCGCAAAATAACAGTGATAAATAACGGCCTTGATCTATCGGCGGAAAAATATACCAGTCAAATTAACCGCCAGACCGCGCGCCGTGCCCTGAAATTGACATCCAAAAATATCGTCATCGGGACATTGGGACGTCTTTATCCGGAAAAAAATCAGCAGCTCTTATTGAGGGCTTTTGCTTTGCTGGCGCCGCGCTTGCCGGAAGCCAAACTTTTGCTGGTCGGCGATGGCCCCTCGCGCCAAGAACTGGAACATCTGGCAAACGAGCTGGCCGTAGCTGACAAAGTCATTTTCGCCGGCTGGCAAAGCGACACTTATCGTTATCTCAAGGCCATGGATATTTACGTCCTGCCTTCACTATACGAAGGTCATTCCGGTTCGATATTGCAGGCGTGGCTTTGCAAGTTGCCGGTAGTCGGCGCGAACACAACTGGTATCCGCGACTTGATCATAGACGGCCAGAACGGTTTGCTTTTTTCGCTGAAAAACCCGCAGGAATTAGCAAATATCATTCTCAATTTGCTGGCTTATCCAAAGTTTGCCAAAAAATTAGCCGCGGCGGGTTATCAAACAGTTTCCGAAAACTACACGGAACAAAAAATGTGTATGGAATATCTCAATTATTTAGAAAACTCTCCAGTCCAAAATCCCCCGCCGCGGCGTTGAAATTCATCTCCCGTTTTTTCTTATCTTTGTGATAAAAAAACACCAGCGGATGTTTGGCGTTCGGTTTGATCTTGGTCAAAAAATATTTCTGTAAATTTCTGTCCGCCGTATAACCAAGCAAAACAACAGCTCTCAGAGAACGCGCGGCACTCAGCGTGTCTCGCCAGAGAGAGGAATTTTCATTCTCAATATGACCATCAATAATTCTGGCAACGGTCAGGCCTTTGCGTTGTCCGGCGGAGAGTATTAAAAAATTGGCCGCATCCTCCCACAAGAAAACATGTTTCGGTCCTTGCAAAAAACGCCAGTTAAAAATTTTCACGTCCCAGAGCACATGGCCGCCGGATTTCACGTTGAGAGTTTTGACCATCGCCGCGATTTGCACGGCGGAAGGCTCTGTCAGGATTTGCGCGCGAATGTTTTTTTTCCGCGGTGGTAGAGCAAGCTTAAAAATCTTTTGAACGACGGCTCCTACAGGCGAAATTATTTTTCTAAACCAGAGCGCGTCTATTTCCTGACAGCGCAGCATTTTATAAGCGTCGCTCAAGGGCGGCCAGACGCCCGGGCAGAAAGCATGTGCCGCATCTTTTAGCGCGGCGGTGATCAGCATCAACCCACTGCCTCGACGATAATCTTTATCAACCAATAAATTATGGATAGAACTAACTAGGACTTTTTGTTCATCAATAACCCAAGGCAAACACATTTTGTGCATTACACCGATGACCATATTATTCTGCGGTTCGATCACGAGCCAAAAAGGTTTTTCTTTATCCGCATAGGGATTTTTCTGATACAGCCAGTTTAAATATTTTTCCGTCTGCTGATAACAGTTTTTTCCCCAGCCGCGCCGCGCAAAATCCTGATAAGACTTTAGATACGCTCCGGAATACGGAATTATTTTTACCATTCAATTAAATTCCACTAAACGCCTGACACAGCGGATCAGCGTGATTTTCTCGTCCTGCAGCAAATACTCCGGCGGCGTGGGGTGGCCGAGAAAAAGCAGCGGCGAAGCAGTGTAGCCGTAAGCTCCGGAATTCGCCACACACAGCACGTCGCCCGGCCGCGGCGCCGGCAATTCCAGATTGACCGCCAGCGTATCCAGCGGCGTGCAAAGACAACCTACAAGTTCAACTTTACACTTTTCACCTGTCGGATTAGTGAGATTGCTGATTTTATAATTTTTCCTAATGACCTGGCCCAGATTGCCTGTCGCGGAAATATTTTGATGCATTCCGCCGTCCACAATGACAAAAGTTTTACCGCGCGATTTCTTGATGTTGACAACGCGGCAGAGATAAACCCCGGCTGGCGCGATAAGATAACGCCCCAGTTCCAAAATTATTTTCGTCTGCGGCCATTTTTGCGCTTCTTTGTACAAAGCCTGACAAACCGCGACAACGTCCAGCGGCTCCTGTCCGGTATAATAATCCACACCAAAGCCGCCGCCGATATTGATCTGCCGCAACGGCGCGTCAATTTTTTTGGCCAGTTTAAAAATATTTTGCAGATTTTCCGTCAGCGCGGTGGCGTCCAAACATTGCGTGCCGGCGTACACATGCAAACCAATAATTTGCGTTTGTTTTAATTCGGGCAGCTCGGCCAAATCCTCTTCATCGATGCCGAATTGCGTCGGTTTGCCGCCCATTTTCAAAGCAAATTTTTCGACCATATCAGCCGGATTGACGCGCAGCGAAACAAAAGCCGTTTTGCCTAATTTTTGCGCGACATTTTCGATACGCGTCAGATCGTCCAAAGATTCCGCGCTAAGCGAACCGCAGCCGGAGTTAAGCGCCAGCTCGATCTCCGCGTCAGTCTTGCCCGGGCCGGCAAAACTAAAAGTTTGCGGCGCATACCCGGCCAGGACAGCCTGTTCAAACTCGCCGTCCGAGCTGATATCCAGCCCATCGACTTTATCTTTCAAGGCTTTCAATAAATGCAAATTGCTGTTGGCTTTGACTGCATAATACAAATGGACATTTTCCGGCAAATTGGCTTTCAATAATTTGAGCCGCGCCAAAATTTCCGCCCAATCATAAACATAGCAGGGCGTTTGCAGCAAATGTAAATATTTACACCAATCGGTCATTTTGTTTGGTACTCCTCGATAACCTGCGGTCTATCTATTTTACCACTAGCGGTCAGGGGGAAACTATCCGCGATGAAAATTTCCCGCGGCGTCATATAGGGCGGCGCGGTGGTCTGACAATGTTCTTTGATTTTTTCGGCGGAAATTTTTGTTTTGAGGGTCACGGCAGCGCAGATTTTGTAACCAAGCTCCGCGTTCGCCGTACCAAAAACCACCGCATCTTTTATTTCCGGTATTTGCAAAATCATCTCCTCGACCTCAGTCGGCGAGACGCGGTAACCGGCAGTCTTGATCATATTGTCCCGGCGCCCGACAAAATACAAATAACCTTCCTCATCTTTGTAAGCCAGATCGCCAGAATACACAACCGTTTCGAGAAATTGATTTTCTGGAGGCAACAGCGGATTGGGGCGGTAAACTTCGGCGGTCTTTTGCGGATCATTCCAGTAGCCGCGCGCAATACAGGCGCCGCGATGGATCAGCTCGCCGATCTCGCGCGGCCGGCAGGGCTGGCCGTCAGCATTGACAATCTCCACCTCGACATCAGGAATAGCCTTGCCAATGGACTCCGGCCGCCGGTCGATCTCGCGCGGATCGAGGTACGTCGAGCGAAAAGCCTCGGTCAAGCCGTACATCAGATATAGGTCAACCTGCGGAAAGGCCGCGCGGAGCTTTTGGACTAACGGGACGGGCAGTTTGCCGCCGGAATTCGTGATGTAGCGCAGTTTCGGCAAAGCAAGTTTAGCAGTATCCGCCATTTTACCGCCGAAAACCGAAGTCCAGATCGGCGGTATGGCGGCCAAACCCGTAATTTCCTCCTCGGCCAGTATTTTCAATAAACTGTTCGGCAAAAAATACTGGAACAACACCAGCGTCGCGCCTTTGTATACAGAAGTCGTCAGTTGATTTAAGCCGTAATCAAAATTAAAAGGCAAAAGTCCTAAAATTTTTTCATCCGCGGTGATTTTCAAATAAGCGCTGACAATTTCCGCGCCCTCGATAAGATTGCGATGCGTGAGCACAATGCCTTTGGGCAGCCCCGTCGAGCCGGAAGTGTAAATGATACTGGCGATGTCCGCGCCGATATTTTGCGGCGCCGGACTGCCCGTAGTTTCCAGCATTTTGTTTAATTCCGTGCCGTAAATTTTTGGCGCGGCAATAGCGTCAAGATTTTCCAAATATTTCTCCTCGGTGATCAGCAGTTTTACGCCGCAGTCATTGCTAATATGCCGCGCCTGCTTGGCGTGCAGAACATTGCTGATGACGACAAACACCGCGTCGGCGTACAGCGCGCCGAATATAGCGATAACTTGTTCCAAAGATTTATCTAGATAAATGCCGACACGGTCGCCGCGCCGCGTTCCTTTTTGCCGCAAACTCTGTCCTAAATTTTTCGCTTTTTGCAACAATTCGGCATAGGTCAAAGCGCGGTCTTTATGCTGGAGCGCAATTTTGTCAGGATACCGCGCGGCGGAGTTTTCCAAAAAATGCTGCAACAGATACGGTTTCACTTGATTTTTTGCTGCACCAGAACGGCAATGGTTTCGATAGTGGCGAAATTTTCCTCGGTGATGTCTTCCGGCTCAAGCGCGACCTGTAATTTTTCCTCGATATAGGTGATCAACCCGACTATGCCCATTGAGTCCAGCACACCTTTGGCAAAAAGATTTTCGTCGGGCGCGATCGGTTTTTTATAAAAAGCGGCAAAATGCTCTTTGATCGTTTTTTGAATGGTCTCGTTAATGCTCATGCTGGTCATTTTAACGTAAGGGACGGAATTATGCTAGATTTCCGCCCTTGCCGCTATTTTTGCAGCTCAAAGCTGTAAGTTATATTAGTATTTGGTCCCACATAAACTTTGGCGCCCAGACAAATTTGGCCTTTGCCCGTAATATCATAAACAAGCTGTTCACCCACAGATAACTGCCCGTCTATAAGCTTGTCCGCAATCCGTTTGCCAGCCGGCGCGGGAAATACAGCGTAATTAGCCACATCGTAGTTGGCATAACTCTGGCTATCTATCGAAATACCGATACATCTATTGGTGTTCATTCTCCCTTCAATAGACCGCACGGTAACAACCAATTTGTTGTAGCCTTCCGTATCGATAGTCCCCAAAGCAATCGAATCATAATCAGGGTTCCGGCCAGTGCCGCGCACGGTCAAAGTATTATTATTTACAGTGTATCTCACTTCTTTACCCCAGCCAGACCCAACAGCAGTCGGCAAAGCAACCGGTTTATTGTTAAGAGCGGCAGCTTGTGAAGCCGGAGCAACAGGTTGAGTTCGCACAACCGGCACAGCAGTTGGCGTACTGTTAATATCCACCTTTTGCGGAAACACCACGTCAACTAAACCAAGCAATTCCAGAGTATTCTCAAAATAATTATTCTGCGGCATTTTGCCGTTAAAAATCCTATCCGCCAAATTAGCGGCTGAAGTATCGCCCAGCGCGACGCTCAAAGGCAAATACATCGCAGCGTCCATTTCGCGGCTAGAGGTGTGGTTAAAATTATTTCGATCGCCGTGCGCCAGCGCATTTTTGGCGGCTTGCGCTTCGGCATTGTTTTCCGCAAACATAATAATATACCGCGCAATACGCCACGGCGAACGGATGCCGTCATAATACATGCTGGTATTATTGGCGGTCGTCACATTGATGTCCGAGGCGGAACGCACGCGCACATTGATTTGCGCCGGAAATGTGCCTGTGTCGTTCAATGTTTCGGCATAAAGTTTCATGCTGTCGCCGGCCGCTTTTTCCCAAAAAGCCGCGTCCGCAGCTTTGCCTTGTTTGGTCAGATATGCGGCAATTTCTTTGTAACCGGCCGGATCAAGATAATCCGTAAAACTAAAATCGTTCCAGTCTTCGGACGGTCCCAGCACCAGCACTCCATTTTGCTCAACAAACAAGCGGCGCGCCTGCGGCAGCAAGGTATTTAACAACCTGTCGTAGCCGCGGTTAGCCCAAATGCCCCGCTCCACCAAATTCTGCGCGTAAACCAACGAGCGCACTATATCCAGATCAGCGTCAGCCGCACTGTTCGCTGTCGGGCCGTATTGATCTCTGTCCAAAACAACAGAGCTTCCGGACTGTTTGATTTTCCACGCCGGAAACTCACCCCGATTGCCGCTGTCTTTGGCCAGTTTGATCATGTATTGCGTGCCTTTGAGCAGCGCGTCAAAATTATCCTGATATTTGGTGGCATTGGCGGGATCGATACGCGCCAGGTCAGC
>JAISEH010000011.1 GCA_031264205.1 Candidatus Margulisiibacteriota bacterium | reverse complement strand
GCGTTTGATAGGGCAGACCTTCTTCCGCTGCGCGCAGCTTGATGCCGTCAAGATCATCGCGCGTTACACGGATATTCATGCGCTGATCTTTGGTAAGAGTGTTTGTCGCGGCTCTGGTTAATTTTGTTTTCCAGCTGGACAGGTCTGCCACTGGCCGCCAGCCGTCATTTTCTAGCGAACCGATAAGCTTTTTTTCCTCTTGGTCTAGAAATTTTACTTTACGCATGGCTACTCCTTTCTTAAATATTGTTTTGTATATTTGCGGCTGGGATAAATTGTTTTCAATAAACATTTATCAGCCCTGATTTCCGCCGGCACAACATATACATAATTAGCTACTTCCACCAAAATAAATATTTGTCCTTTGTATTTGGCTTGATTGGGATGGTCAAAAACAGCGATTACTTTTTGATTTTCTATTGCCAGCACAACTTCTGCAAAAGAAATACTGCGTGTTTGTTTTAGCAACAGATTTTTCTGTTCATCCCAAACATAACGCATATCTAAATTATATTACAATGTGTGCCTTTTGTAAACAGCACGAAAAACCTTTCCGTACTTTGATGTATGCAGTGAATAAATTTCATTTCTTAAAGAATACTGGACTTGCCGTACTGACCATAGGCCTCATAATTGCTGAAAGAAAAAACGACTTTGCCGCCGCGGCTTTCGTACGGTAAATACAGTTGATACTGGCCTTTTGAGGCTTTGAAATATTTGCCGGAATAGTTTTGGTTAAAAACCTTATCGAGGTATGCGCGTTCTTCCGAGGTCAGCCTGACAATGTAATTGATTTTGAGATCATTCGTTGCGTTTTTGGGATAATAATAATTTCTAAAGCTCAGATAAACAGCGTTGCCGTTGATTTGGTCAGGCACCAACAGATGAATACTATTAAAATCCGCGTCTACTTTTTCAATAAGAGTAAAAGTTTCCATAACTTCTTTTTGCCATTCGGAGCTAAAATTATACCGGCTGATGTTTTCGAGAGCGCCGGAATATTTGCTTAAAATCATTCTGGCGGAATTTTCCAGCGCTTTTTCGCGTTTTTTCGTGGTGCCGTAGTCGCCGGCAAACATCAAGATAATGCTGATCAATAATATGACCGCAAAAGAAATCAACCAGACAGGCAGATTGGATTTTAATTTGCCAGCGGCGGATTTTTTAGCGGTGTTTTCCGCGATGAACGAAAGGTTGAGCATTACATTGAGAGTCAGAGCGCCGGCCAGCAGAGCCAAAATGCCGGCGATGCTGTAACTAAAAGATTCGGACAGCGTTTCCCGAAACACCCGCAGGCCAAAAATTTCATTGACGCTCCAGATCACTATCCAATAGAACAAAGCCAGCACGGCGATCAGACCAATAACATTGGTCAGCTTTACGATTTTTTTGTGGTCTAACACGTTTATACCGCTACAGTTTGTTTGGCGAAGAAACTTTTTAGCTCGGCAAGCAGGCTGTCCATATGAAACGGCTTGATAATAATTTTTTCGAAATAAATTTTGTTGTGTTCGTTGATAAGCTCCGGCATACCGGTCAGCGCAAAAATATGCGTGTCCTTCAGCGCGGGGTTGACGCGGATATTTCTGGCCAGCTCAATGCCGTTGACCTCTGGCATAGCGATGTCCATCAAGATCAAATCCGGCTTGGCGTCGAGGACGGCTTGATAAGCCCGGGTGCTATCGGACTCGGTGCTGACCGAGTATCCGGCTGTAACTAAAATTGCTTTGGAAAGAAATAAAATACTTTTTTCGTCATCAATGATAAAAATTTTATGCGCCATGTTTATACCCCCTGTGTTCAATTATACAGCCTGTTTTTTAAAAAATCAAAACGAATGTGCGGCGTCGGGAAATTTGCCCTGCTTGACCTCAGCAATATATTTCTCGACGGCTTGAGTTACGGTTTGGTCGAGATCAGCGTAACGCTTCACGAAGCGCGGCGCTTTAGAGTACAGGCCGAGCATATCGTCGCAGACCAGCACTTGTCCGTCACAGCCCGCGCCCGCGCCGATGCCGATAGTCGGGATTTTCAAAGCGCGGGTGATTTCTCGTGCCAGCTTGGCCGGCACCATTTCCAGGACGAGCATAAACGCGCCGGCTTTTTCCAGCAACCGAGCGTCGGTTTTGAGCTTTTGCGCGGCGGTGCGGTCTTTGCCCTGCACGCGATAGCCCGACAAACTGTTGACGCTTTGCGGCGTGAAGCCCAGATGCCCGATGACAGGTATGCCCGCGGCGGTTATTTTGCGAATGGATTCCAGGATCACGCCGCTGGCGCCTTCCAATTTCACCGCGTTGGCTCCGGTCTTTTGCATAATCTTGCCGGCGTTGAGCAGGCTTTTTTCGGGATTGACTTGATAAGACATAAAAGGCAAATCCACCGCCATAAACTTATCCGGCGCGCCGCGCCGCACCGCCTGCCCGTGATAGATCATTTCCGCGAGCGTTACGGACAGCGTATTTTCTTTGCCCTGAAAAACCGTGCCCAGCGAATCGCCCACCAGCAGCATTTCCACAGTGGTGTTATTGAAGACCGCCGCCAGCGCCGCGGAATAAACGGTCAGCATCGTGATCTTTTCCTGGTTTTTTTTGGCCTGCAATTTGGTGAGCGTTTCCATGATTATTTAGCTGACGGTTTTTTACCGAATAACTTTTTTAGATTGCGCTGCAGGGCGGTCAATTCCCCTTGATAGATTTTGAGCAAATAAGTCTGCACAGCCTGCAAATTTAATCTGCGCGTCAGCTGGCCGTTTTCGGCGATAGAGATATAGCCGGTTTCTTCCGACACCACAATGATCAGCGCGTCGCTGACTTCCGACAGGCCGATCGCCGCGCGGTGCCGTGTGCCGAGCGAGCCGAGATTTTTGTTTTCCGTCAAAGGCAGCATGCAGCTCACCGCGCCGATCTTTTTGTCCCGCACAATCAACGCGCCGTCGTGGATCAGCGCTTTTTTGTGAAACAGGCTGACGATGAGGTCGGCGTTGATTTCCGCCTGCAAAGCAATGCCGGTTTCCATAAACTCGCTCAGGCTGATATTGCGCTCGACGACGATCAGCGCGCCGATCTTATGCTTGGCCAGAAACTCTACCGCTTTGACTATCTGGCTGATAATATTGAGATCGGCGGTTTGTTTGGCCGCCGACACGAAAAAATTTCCACCGAGTTTTCCTAGGCCGTGTCGTAGCTCCGGCTGAAAAACCACGATCAGCAAAGTGGCCAGCATTGGCGTCAGC
>JAISEH010000006.1 GCA_031264205.1 Candidatus Margulisiibacteriota bacterium | reverse complement strand
GGAGGAAGTCAATCAAGCCGCGGCACAGAATGCCCGCGCGTCCGGCGTACGCTTTGTCGCTGGGTCTCTGGGACCGACCGGCAAATTATTGGAGCCGCTCGGCGCGTTGAGTTTCGACGAGGCCTATGCGTCGTATCGCGCGCAGGCGGAGGCTCTGGAAAAAGCCGGAGTGGATTTATTTATCGTCGAAACTATCAGCGATGTACAGGAGATGCGCGCGGCGCTGCTGGCGATTAAGGACGTCAGTGGCCAACCGGTGATCTGCTCTCTGACTTACGACGAACAAGGACGCACTTTGACCGGCACGGATATTTTTACCGCCGGCGTGACTTTACGCGAGCTGGGCGCGGACGTCTTGTCTATAAATTGCTCGATCGGTCCGGAAGGCGTGGTCGGCCTGTACAAAAAATATTATAAAGATTTGGGCGAACTCGGCCTGCCGCTAATGGTCATGCCCAACGCCGGCCTGCCAGAATTGATTAACGATAAATTGACCTACACTATGACGCCGCAGAAATTCGCGGAAATCATGGCCGAGCTGGCGCAGTACGGCGTGCAAATATTTGGCGGCTGCTGCGGCACGACCCCGGCGCATATTGCCGCGCTGTCCGCGACTATCCATAAAATATCTATAAAATATCATAATTCTGCTAGCGCCAAAAAGGAAGTTTATTTTACCAGCCGCAGCAAGGTGGTGCGGCTGTCTGAAACGCAGCCGTTTTTAAAAATCGGCGAGAATCTCAACCCGACTGCGCGAAAAAAATTTGCCGAGGAATTAAAAGCCGGTCAGGAAAATTTCTTACGCGCCCAGGCTAAAGAGCAAAGCGCGGCGGATTTGCTGGACCTCAATGTCGGCGTGCCGGAATTAGACCAGATACACTTAATGCGAAAATGTGTGCAGACTTTGACTATGGTCACGGATAAACCGCTTTGTCTGGATTCTGACGATCCGGCCGTGCTGGAAATCGCTTTAAAAAATTATCCTGGCATTGCGCTGATCAATTCCGTGAACGGCAAACAAAGTTCTTTGGAAAAAATTGTTCCGCTGGCCAAACGTTACGGCGCGGCTTTGGTCGCGCTGACGCTTGATGAGCAGGGCATACCGGATACGGCCGGGCAAAGAGTGGCCGTGGCCCAAAAAATCAGCGAATATTTGCGCGCGGCCGATTTTCCCGAACATAAAGTTTTTTTTGACGGATTGGTCATGACTCTGGCTTCCGAGCCGCAGGCCGCGCTGGTGACGCTGGAAACTACCGAAGCGCTCACCAAACTAGGCTGGCACACTTCCCTGGGCGTGAGTAATGTGTCTTTTGGCCTGCCGCAGCGCAAAAATATCAACAATGTTTTTCTTAAATTATTGGCGCAGGCCGGACTCAAAGCGGCTATCTTGAGCGCGGCGACCTACCGGCAGATCGACCAATATACCGGAGCGGAGCAGTTGGCTGAAGCGGTGGTCTTGGGCAGAGACCCAAATGCCGCCCAATACATCGCGCAAGTCGCCGCGCCGGAAACCGCGCCAGCTCTAAAAAAATCGGCCAAAGAGCTTTCGATTTACGAGACGATTATCGAAGGCAACGAGGCAGTTGTGCTGGATTTGGTCAAAGCCGCTCTGGAGCGAAAAAAGCCGCAAGAAATTTTAAGCCAAGAGCTGCTGCCGGCTCTGGAAAAAGTCGGCGAGTATTATTCCGCCGGCCAGTATTATCTGCCGCAAATGATCGCTTCGGCTAATACAATGAAAAAAGCTTTTGAGTATCTTAAGCCTTTGATGCAGCAATCCGGCGTTGCGCCGGTCGGCACGGCGATTGTTTGCACAGTCGAAGGTGACATTCACGACATCGGCAAAAATATCGTGGCGATGATGCTGGAAAATCACGGATTTCAGGTGGTCGATCTCGGCAAAGATGTGCCGGCCGATAGGATAGTCGCGGCGGCGCTGGAGCACAAGGCCGATATTATTTTATTGAGCGCTTTGCTGACCACGACTATGCTCAAAATGAAAGAAGTCAAGGCCAAACTGCTGGAAAAAAATTTGGATATTCCGGTCATGGTTGGCGGCGCGGTGGTAACACCGGAATTTGCCAAAAATTTTGGCGCGCATCATACGGCAGACGCCGCGGCGGCCACGCTGCTGGCTAAAAACTTATTAAAAAAATTATAATTCTAAAGCGGTTATCCAATCTGCTCAATAATGTTTAGAAAATTATTTATGTCGATCTTCAATACGCGCAAAGTGTTTTTGATAATATATACTGGAATTTCTTTACAATGGTAGGGCACAACTATCGGACGGATTAACCCCGGTCGCTGATATATGCAATGGCTACCTTTTTGCCGCACAAAAACACAGCCTACATATTTCAAGAAAGCCTCAAATCGGGCAAAGGATATAGGAATTAATCTAGGCAGAAATTTTTACTCTTTCTGTTTCAGTGGCTATTAACTGCGGTTCAAAATATTTGTTATTATATTTTTTCCAACCGCAGTCAGCCAAGACTTGATCCAGCGTGCCCATATTAGTGGCTTCCTCAAAGAATAACTCCACCAATTCGGTGAAATTTTTTCTAGCCTCTTCTAATGTTTTACCACAGGTTGATATGTCCAATGTAGGACAAGCTGCGATTATAGTGTCCTCGTCTTCGCGGAAGAATAAAGCCGTCAAATTTGTATCTATTCCTGATTTGTCCATAAATACCACCTTCTATTATTTTAACATACTTCCACACTGACACAACTTTTAGTATACCCATTTTAGGGGGTTTTATGCACTTATAAATTTTTGAGATTTTTTAGGACTTTGAGAAAAG
>JAISEH010000053.1 GCA_031264205.1 Candidatus Margulisiibacteriota bacterium | reverse complement strand
TCTGACTTTGTTGTCGCGCACCGGTGAGCATGTGCCATTGGCCAAAATTGCGGAAATCAAAATGACCGCCGGATTGGAGTCGGTGCGACGTGAGGACTACAGCCGCGTGCTAAAAGTGACCGCCGCCACCGAATCAGGCGTGCTGCCTTCTGTGGCTTTGAAACAGATACAGGGAGAGATCGCCGATTTACAAATACCGGCCGGCTATATTGTGCGCTACACCGGTGAAAATGAAGAAATGGAACAAAGTTTTAGTTTTTTGGGCACGGCCTTGCGCACGGCTTTGCAGCTGGTGCTGATCGTGCTGGTCGCGCAATTTAATAGTTTTTATGTGCCGATGATTATCATGCTCACCGTTGTGCTTTCGACTATCGGCATGGTTTTAGGTCTCAAAATAACCAATCAGCCTTTTGGTATGTTGGCTTTTATCGGGTTGATTTCGCTGGCCGGTATTGTCGTCAATAACGGCATTATCCTGCTGGATTTTGTCCAGTTGCAGGAAAAACAAAATACCGGCGGCAGCACCGACGCACAGCGTGTACAAACCTTGATCGAAGCCTGCAAAATCCGTCTGCGACCGGTGCTGCTGACCTCAGTCACGACCGCGCTGGGATTGCTGCCGCTGCTTTTCGGCATCGGCGTCAATTTCAAAAAACTGCGCATTGATTTTTCCGATCCGGGCGCGATGATGTTCCGGCCGATGGCTTCGGTGATTTTCTTCGGCTTGATGGTCTCCACAGCGTTGACGCTGATCGTCGTGCCGGTGGTGTATTATGTCTGGGACGGCTGGCGCGCGGAACGCCGCCGGAAAAAAGAGTTTTTGAAAGAATTGAAAAACGATGTACCGGACTCTGCAAACTGAGTAAGTGAAACTAAATCGTTTGCCCTGCGGACTGTAATGAGTTTATAATAGCCGCGCACTCATTACGAGAAGCAGGGCTTAAATTATGACGGAAGAAACAATAGTTGCTCCGGAGCTGATCAAAGAACGCAACTGGCGCGAGGTGCGGAAAGTTTTGGAAAAAAATCCGCCGCCAGCCGTCGCTGATCTATTGATGCAGCTGGATAAATCTGCCGCGTTGATCGTTTTTAAAATTCTGCCGCGCGAATTTGCCGCGGAAGTTTTTGCTTATCTCGATCCGGTGCAAAAAGATAATTTTTTGAACTGTCTCAATGACAAAGAAGCCCAGCAGATTATTTCCGAACTGACGCCTGACGACCGCACCGAACTTTTTTCCGAGCTGCCTGCCGAAGTGACCCGCCGTGTGTTGCAGTTGCTGCCCCCGCAGGACTTCAAAGAAGTCAGTTTGCTGCTGGGTTATCCCGAACACAGCGTCGGCCGTATGATGACGCCGGACTATGTGACCTGTCAGCCGGATTGGACAGTGGCCAAGACCCTGCGCAATATTCGCGAAAAAGGCAAAGACAGCGAGACCGTCAATATGGTGTACGTGATTGACGAGCAGGGACGTTTGCTGGACGACATCAAATTGCGCCATATCATTATGGCCAAACCAACCACGCGGATCAAAAAAATTTGTGACAATACTTTTGTCAACCTTTCCGCTTTTGACGATCAGGAGAGCGCGTTGCAAATGATCAAAAAATATGATCTCATCGCTTTGCCAGTTGTGGATTCCAAAGGTGTTTTGATCGGCATTGTGACGATCGATGACTTGATGGACGTGCAAGATGTGCATGTGACCGAGGACATTTACAAAGGCGCCGGTATTCAGGTGCAGGCCACCGACCTATTGGCCACCGGCAATATTAAAACTATTTCCGTGCGTTTGCTCTATCAGCACCGTATCGGCTGGCTGGTCAGTCTGGTGTTTATGAATCTTTTTTCCGGTGCGGCGCTGGCGCATTTTTCAGAAGTTATCCAAAAAAATATCGCGCTGGTTTTTTTCCTGCCGCTTTTGATCGGCAGCGGCGGTAATTCCGGCTCGCAGGCGGCCACGCTGGCGATCCGCTCGCTGGCCACCGGTGATGTGAAGCTGGCGGACTGGTTCAAACTGCTGTACAAAGAGCTGTTGGTGGCCGCGTTGCTGGGACTGACTATGGCGGCGATGGTTTATATTATCGGCTACATGCGCGGCGGTCTGGCCGTAGCTTTGATTACTTTTCTCACGATGATCGGCATTATTATTTTGAGCAGTTTGATCGGCATTTCACTGCCGTTCATCTTTACGAAATTCAAACTCGACCCGGCCACGGCCAGCTCGCCAGTCATCGCCTCGCTGGCGGATATTATGGGCGTGATTATTTATTTCTCGATCGCGCTGGGCGTGCTGCGGTTTTTTTAAATTTATTTCCCGTACCAATCCAATTTGCGAGTCAGGTACATGATCAACGCTGTCACTATGAAAGCGCCGATCGAGCCGATAAGCAAAGCGTAAGACTCAGCGTTGAGCACCGCGTACAACAAAATGTAACTCAAACCCAGGACCAGACCCATGTACCAGCTTTTTTGCCACGAACCGAGCAGCGCGCGCGAATACAGAGTCATCATTGTCGCCACAGACAGTGCGCTGACGCAATACGCCGCGAAAAACGAAATTTGCTCCGAGAACGAAAGTAACAGCAAATAAAAAATAATATTGCCGATGCCGGAGAGCAGATACGGCACAGGATGTATCCGGCGTTTGGCGAAAATCTCCATCAGGAAAAGCGCCAGAAACGGCACGATCAAAAACAACACGGCGTATTTCACCGCGCGCGTATTCAGCGCGTAAGTGTCGATTTGCCGGTAAAAATGCACGCCAAACAAAGAACTACTTGCGCCACTGCGCTGCTGGCCTTCATCTTTCCAAAAAAGCGGAATATCACGGCTCAAATGACTGACATTCCACTGCGCGGCAAAAGATTTGTCGGTGATATTGGAGCTGACCGGCAGAAACGCGCCGCGAAAAGATGGCGATGACCAATCGGCGGAAATATTGACCTGCGTGTCTTGACCGATAGGCGATATTTGCACGGATTGACCGCCCTGCACTGTAAGCTCAATGTCGAAATTGGCACGCTGTCCGGGCAGGTACGTCAGTGCCGCGTGAATGCCGCCGTTTGACGTATTGAGCAGACCACGTCCGTTTAGTCCCGGCTGAAAAAACAACTCGCGATTATTCCAAACAGCGTGGTTGATCTGGCGAATACCTTTCTGACTGTCTAGCGCGATGACCAGCTTGGCCGCGTCGAGAGACACTTTTTCATTGTCGGCCAGATCCGCCAGCGCCGGCCGCGGATCAAAATTTCCACTGAGTGTTATATTGCCGACAAAAAGCGGCACCGAAAATATGCCGTAATGACGCGTTTCGGTGGTGAAGTTTCCCGCTATATTTAGTTTTTGCGGCGCGATATAAAGAGTAAACGGCGTCTGCACGGTCTCAACTTTTTCGCCTTCTTTTTCCGTGCGCGTGCGGACAGTTTTGGTGCGCACACCCGGCACAGCCATGACCGGCCCGGCCTCGATAAATTCACTGCCCCAGGCTTCCATGATTTTTTCCTCAGCTTCTTTGGCCGTGAGGCTGCGCTCGCGCACCAGTCCGCGGATCATAGAAGTCGGGATCAGCAGGAGGAGTATTATCACGCCCAGCCCGAGCACCTTAAAAATATATCCCTCGGAAAATTTTTGTAAAGCGTCGCGGTCTGTTTTGTGCATAAAACCCCTTTGCTTAGAATTTTTTTAATTATATATTTAAAATATTGTTTGTGTCTAACCCGAATTTCTGTAAATTAAGCTATTTTCATTATATAAATTACCGTATAAAAAGCAGGTACCACATCAAAGGCTTTCCCATCGCCGGTACTGCCTGAAGTAATCGACCCATCAGTTGTACCCACCGCTGGATTAGGCCAAGTATATCCACCAGACCCGCCGAGGTCGTAAGCAAGTCTATGTAAAGTAATTCCATGCGTATGCGCTGGCAAATGTTCTTTGGTCAGGGTTACGCTATTACTGCCGCCGATTTCTCCGGAAACAGTCGATCCCATAATAAAACGAGATTCAAGATTGGGCACGCCCAAGCTTCTGTTGGCCGATACGCATTTGTACCAGCCGACCATAGTTACATTGTCTTGCCAGCCCATTCCGTCGAACATCAGGATCGTGCCTACCGGCAGTAATTTTTGTAAACCGGCCACAGTAGTTTCTAAAGTGTCTACTCTGGTATTCAGTGTACTCAAGTCGCTGGAATTAAGCTTACTGCTCAGAGCAACCGCCACCGCTTTCTCCGTGGGTATTT
>JAISEH010000132.1 GCA_031264205.1 Candidatus Margulisiibacteriota bacterium | reverse complement strand
AGGCGCAGCATTTCCAAAATGCCGGCCAGACCGGCTTTGTCATCCGCGCCCAGCACTGTATCGCCGCCGCTGACAATTCTATCTTTTAAAATTTTCGGCTGAATATTATTGCCCGGCACCACCGTATCCATATGCGCGTTAAAAAGTACGACCGGCCCGTGGGCCAGCGCGCCGTTGATAGTCAAATGAATATTGCCTTTTTTATCCACCGCCGGCCGGTACCCCAACCGCCGCAGTTGGCCAAGCAGATGCCGGCGTATCGCCGCCTCATTGCGTGAGGTAGAGTTGATTTTCACCAGCTCGATAAATGAATCAATGATCCGTTGATCGGACATTTTTCCCCCAAAAGTACGCCAATTTTAGCATATTTACGGGAAAGGCAAAAACACTATATATAGCGCAAACACACTATATATGGTGTACCAAAGCCGGTAGAGAATTCGTGCTTTGGAGGTGGCGATCGGAGTTGAACCGATGTATGGCGGTTTTGCAGACCACTGCCTTACCACTTGGCTACGCCACCAAAAAGAGAAATATTATTTTATTCTACAGTAACGCTCTTGGCAAGATTGCGCGGCTGGTCGACTGAACAGCCTTTCTCGACAGCAATATAATAAGCGAGGATTTGTAGCGGCACGACAGCCAGTATTGCGGAAATGCTTTCCGTCGCGTCCGGTATGCGGATCACTTCGTCGGCGACGCGCGTGATGTCATCATTGCTCGCCGAAGCGATAGCGATAAGCTTGCCCTTGCGCGCTTTGACTTCCATGATATTGCCGAGGATTTTTTCGTAACGGCGGCCTTTAAAAGCCAGCACGACAGTCGGCATATTTTCGTCGATGAGCGCGATGGGGCCGTGCTTCATCTCCGCGGCGGAGTAGCCCTCGGCGTGAATGTAGGAAATTTCCTTGAGTTTTAACGCGCCCTCCAGAGCGATCGGGAAACCTACACCGCGCCCCAGATAGAGCGCGTTGCTGTGCTTGTAAAACGCCCGGGCAATGCGTTTGATATTATCCACTTCCGTAAATATTTTAGAAATTTCATTCGGCACGCGCTTGAGGTCTTGCAGCATGACCGTCGCCTGGTCGGCAGGCAAAGTGCGGTGCAACAAACCCAGGTAGACAGTCAGCAGAGACAGCACCACCAGCTGGGTCGTAAAAGCCTTGGTCGAGGCCACACCGATTTCGCGCCCGGCGTAAGTGTAAATAACCATGTTGGAATTGCGCGCGATAGTCGAGGACGGCACATTGACGATAGACAAAACTTTCGCGCCGAGCGACTGCGCCTCGCCGATCGCGGCGATAGTGTCCGCCGTCTCTCCCGACTGGCTGATCGTCAACACGAGCGTTTTGCTGTCCAGCACGGGATAGCGATAACGGAATTCCGCGGCATAATCCACCTCGACAGAAAGACGCGCGTATCTTTCCAGCAGATATTCCGCAACCAAACCGGCGTGCCACGAGGTGCCGCAAGCCACAATAAAAATTTTATTGACACCGCTCAAATATTCGCGGTGTTTTTCCAGCTCTTTGAAAATCACTTCGTCGTTTTGCGGCGAGATGCGCCCGTCCAGCGTGTCCTGCACAGCGTACGGCTGCTCGTAAATTTCTTTGAGCATGTAATGCGGATACTCGCCTTTTTCGATCGATGAAGGATCGAGCGAGAGCGTTTGCGTCCTGGGATTTACTTTTTTGCCGCGCAAATTGCGGATCTCGACAGATTTGGCGGTCAGCACAGCAATCTCGCCGTCCTTGAGATAGATGACTTTGTTCGTGTGCTTGATAAAAGATATGGCGTCCGAGCCGATAAAATTTTCGCCCTTGCCCAGCCCGAGGCACAGCGGCGCGGCGCGCTTGGCCGCGACGATCTCATCAGGTTTGTCCTGCGCCAGCACGGCGATCGCAAAAGTCCCTTCGACCTCGCGCAGAGCCTGCAAAACCGCTTCCGCTAAATTTCCCGTGTAATATTTGCCGATGAGCGCCACCAAAACCTCGGTGTCCGTCTCGGTCCGAAAAGTAACACCCTCGGCCAGCAGCTGATTTTTCAGCACATTAAAATTTTCGATAATGCCGTTATGCACCAGAACGATACGTCCGTCAGCTGTCGCCAGCGGGTGGCAGTTTTCCAGCGAGGGGCGGCCGTGCGTCGCCCAGCGCGTGTGGCCGACAGCGCATTTGCCATGAGGCGGATTTTTAAGTTTTTGCTCAAGGTTGCGAATTTTGCCAACAGCCCTGACGATCTCGATTTTATGACCGGTATGCACCGCCACGCCGGCGGAATCATAACCGCGGTATTCGAGATATTTCAGGCCGTCCACGACCAACGGCAGAGCGTCTTTTTTGCCCAAATAGCCGACGATACCGCACATTACAGCCACCTCCGCAAATAATGGTTAAAAACAGAAATTAATCATAACACAATCAAAGCAGGGATTTCCACGTTAAATACGATTTTTCTAACGCCGCCCCAGCTGCCGCAAATATTTTCCGCGCATGCTGTTCACCGCAAAATGGATGTCTTCGGCATACTGATTGAACACATCTTGGCAGGCGTCGGGAAGAATATTTTCCGGCTTAAACAACTCATAGCTATCAATCTGAAACGCATCCGCCAGTTTGATCACTGTAACGGGCGACAGCCATTTAACGCCGCGCTCAATGCTGCTCAAGAATGTAATAGAAATGTCCACTTTTTCCGCCAGCAGAGCCTGCGACCAATTAAGACGAATACGATGTTTTCTTATATTAGCTCCTAAAATTTTGAGCAAATCCTGTTTTTTCATGACTGCACCTCACAGATAATGCTATTGCTCTATTAGATTGACATAAAGAATCTAATAAGGTATAATATAAATCTATTAGGACATATAACTTAAAAACAGGAGGATTTTTATG
>JAISEH010000065.1 GCA_031264205.1 Candidatus Margulisiibacteriota bacterium | reverse complement strand
ATCGCCCAGCCGGAAAAAAACAATAGCGTCCTGATGCCGCGCCTTGATGTCCAAATACTGGCGCATCATTGGCGTTGCTTCAGGGTCTGCTCTCTGCATATCAACGCTCTATTGGCCAGTCGTGGCCGACGATAATAGAAAAACTCAAACGCGTGTTTTGTTGCGGCCGGCGCGTCAAAATATTGGCCGGGTTAATGTAAAGTTTGCGCGCCAAAATATGCGCCTCGTCTTCCAGCGCCTCGCCCTGCCAGTTGATAATAATTGTTTCGCCGTAATCAAAACGACCGGCGTCTTTGGTGTTCCAGACTTGATAGCCGAGCGTTTTCAATTTTCTTTCCATATTGCGTCCCATGCCGGTGGCGCCGCTGCCATTGAGCACTTCGATGAAGAGTTCCGGCGGTTTTTTGATAGACGGCAAACTGGGTGTGTAAAACTCGTACCCGCGGATCACGCGTTGCACAAGGGTTTGCGTGCGTTGCCAGTCCGGCTGCAAATAAGCCACGCCATTGATGTCCACCGGTGCGCTGGGTATGGTCGCGATATCCAGATGGCCGAGTTGATAGGCTTCTTTGACGCGATTGGCCACGTCCACAAAAAGCGCGGCCGGCACATTGGTGCGCACAAATTTGGCCATTTTGAAAATCACCGTCGGCGCTTTGAAAATAATATTGACTTTTAGCAGTTTGCTGCCGACGGCCTGCAAAAACTTGTGCTGCCGCTCGATGCGCCCGAGATCCACCGCGGCGTCGCTGCGGAAACGCACATATTGCAGGGCTTTATTGCCGTCGAGCACCTGATAGCCCGGCTGCAGAGCGATCTACAGCTCACCAGCGCGGTCGACAGAGTACATGCGTTTTTCCACATCGAGCGGCACACCGCCGATCTGGTCGACCAGCGCGGCCAGCCCGTTGAGATCGATTTCTATATAATACGGGATCGGCGTCTGCAGATAATTGGACACCGCTTCGCGCAGCAGCTGCGGCCCGCCGTAAGCGTAAGCGTGATTGATCTTGGTCTGGCCGTGGCCGGGCACAGGCATACGGCAGTCGCGCGGTATGGACAGTACGCCGATATATTTCGTGTACGGGTTGAGATTGGCGACCATGATCGTGTCGGCGCGGCGCACATTGTCCGCGCTGTTGTCGATACCCATGATGAGCACTGTGGTGTTGTCCGAAAGATGCCGCTGCGGAAAACTCATGGTGAGCAATTTGACGAGCGTGCCAAAAGCCTGCGCGTTGTAATTGATGATGTTGATGAGAATACCGCCCAAGGCTCCGACTATTGAAACAATGGCAATAATTATCAGGATTTTCTTTTGCGTGCCGCTGAACATAATTGGCGTATTTTAACACAAGATGCGTTTTTGCAATGGTCTGTTTTAGGCGGTTTCACCGAATTTTCTGGCGTTGGTTTCCTTTTTAATTTTCACGGCTTGATTTAAATCTCCGGTTTTTCGCAAGAGCTGGCGGATTTCCCGCGCGGCCGGCGAGCGGCGTCCCGGCTCGGAATAATCCGCGACGTAAATTATTTTTTCCAATTTGACCATCTTGGTGCGGCCAAGCGTATGATAATGTATGGCGTTGAGCATTTTGGGATCGGTAATGCCGAATTCCTCGCGTGCCAGCGCCGCGCCCAGCGGACTGTGCAGCAGCAGCGGATTTTCCCTATATTTTTTGGTTAACCTGATACGGCGTTTTTGAGCTTGCGCCAGCAAATAGCCCGCGTCGGAAGTCTTGGCGCAGTCGTGCAAAAGTCCGGCGAGATACGCGGTGTCAGGATCGTAATTGCAAAATCCGGCGATTTCTTTAGCCCAGTCCGCGGTGCGCAGAGAATGCCGGTATTTTTCCGCGGTCAGCTTTTGTTTTAAAGCCGCCTGAAATTTAGAGATTAAATTCGTGCGATTTTTCTTTGCGAGCATTGGCGTATTTGACAGTCAGCGTGCGTCCTTGCAAGACCAGCTCGGGCGCATTTTTGATGACCGCTTCCGGGTCTTTATTAACTATATCCACAAAAGCAAAGCCGCGCGAGCGACCGGTGTCCTTTTCCTTGACGATGCGCACGTCCTTGACCTGCAAATTGGCCTGCGTGGACAGCAGCATGGAAATATCTTCCGGCGAGGCTTTCCACGGCACATTGCCGAGATAGATTTGCGCAACTTTTTCTTGCGAGATTTCTTGAGAATTATTTTCTACAATGTCTAATTCCATAATGCTCTAATTCTCCCCCGTGGACAATTTTATTGAGTATAGTTTAAAACTTTTAAAAATAGATTGCAAGAGGCGGGTATGGACTTGAAGGAAATAAACTTTCGCGGCGGAAAGAACCGGGCAGCGCGTTTGCTTATTCTGGAAAATTAAATAATTCTTTCAATGTGACATTGAGGCCATCGGCAATGCTTTCAAGCGTGCAGAGTTTGGGTTCTTTCATACAACGTTCAATATAGCTTAGCGCGGTTTTGCTTAAATCGCTGTTGATAGCCAGTTGTTCTGCGGTCAATCCTCTGGCCTTGCGCAGGGCTTTAATTCTTTTTGCTAGTTTTTGTAGAGCAGCCATAAATCTTGACATAATCATACCTGTCTATTACAATTGATAAGTTATCCGCAGATAACCTATGAAAGTTAAAAAAAGCAAGGGGGACAAATTTATGGCGAACAATTACACGGACAGTTTTGCTGGAGAACCATATTTTATTGAGAAGGGTGAACAACTTTCGGCGGCAGGCATGACCGCGGCGTTAAATACCAAAGAAAAGGTGGCGAATAAAACAGACACGATAGACAGCAGCAACAATTCAAGCACTGCGCAATATCCGTCAGTTAAAGCGGTCTCTGATAGTCTTAATGACAAAGACAGTGGATCTCTGCACAAAGCCGGAGCGGAAACTATCACCGGCGTCAAAACTTTTGGCACGACAGACGTAGCGGCAGAACCATTATTGGGCGTGGCTAAAACGACAGACGCGACCAATAGCGGCACAAAATTTGCCACCGAAGCGCAGGTCTATAAAAAACAGGACAAATTGACCGCCGATCAGTTGAGCCTGCTGGCTTCATTGAGTACCTTGAGCTTTTTTCCGAGAGGCACGATACTGACTTTCAGCGCGGCAGCCTGGGATGCCAAAGATTCCGCTTTTAAGGCTGTGTGGAAAATCTGCAATGGTCAGAACGGCACACCTAATCTGATCGACAAGTTCCTGCGTGGCGGGGATTATGGTAATGATAGAGAAACAGGCGGCACAAACACAGCTCAAGTGCCGTATCATAATCATGGCTTTACGGGAACGAATCAGACCGGTTATCTTCCTGTAGATTTTACTACTAATAAAAGTATACATCCCTATTATTCCAGATATCCTGAGGGTGTTTTTAGTGTTTCTAACACCAAACCAGATGCTGAAACGGTGATTGCTGGCGGTGGTTGGGTTGCTGGCCGTGCCGGTTATCATTTCAGTATGACGCCAACAGGCGCTATCGGTTATACCGGTTCAAACGCCGACAACCGTCCGGAGTTCTATACAGTGATTTATATAATAAAAATTAGCTAAATATTTTTAACCTACAGTTCCCTCGATTATTTGTCTGTAATCACCATCCGTCAGGGTTTAATTTTAGAGATATGCTATAATCCGCCTATGGATTTTGGCAGAGTAATTACAGCGATGGTCACGCCATTTAAGGCGGACGGCTCGGTGGATTATGCCGAAGCGGTGCGTATCGCTAATTATTTAGCGGATAACGGCAGTGATTCTATTGTGCTGGCCGGCTCCACCGGCGAGTCGCCGACGCTGACCAATGAAGAAGAACGCGCGCTTTTCACGGAAGTCAAAAAAGGTTTGGGACAAAAAACAAAAGTTATCGCCGGCGCCGGCTCGAACAGCACCGCGACGGCTGTGAAATACACCCAGCGCGCGGAAGCTCTCGGCGTGGATGGCGCGCTGCTGGTCGTGCCTTACTACAATAAACCGACACAGGAAGGTCTGTATCAGCATTTCAAGGCGATCAATGACGCGGTGAATTTGCCGCTGATGCTTTACAATATCCCGGCGCGCACCGGCCGGAATATGGAGCCGGAGACGACTTTGCGTCTGGCCGAGCTGCCTAATTATTTTGCGGTCAAAGAAGCGTCGGGTGATCTGGCGCAGATAAAAAAGATCATCGCCGCCGCGCCCGAAGATTTTTTGCTTTATGCTGGTGATGACAATATCACTTTGGATACTTTGAAAGCTGGCGGCTACGGCGTGGTGTCTGTGGCGGCGCATCTGGTCGGTCAACGGATGCGAAAAATGGTTGATGCTTATTTGGCCAGTGATATAAAAACCGCTGAGGAGATCAATGCGGAATTGCAAGATATTTTTCAGGTGATCTTTATTACGACCAATCCCGCGCCAGTCAAAGCGGCGCTGAATATGCTGGGATTTAAATGCGGCGCGCCGCGTCTGCCGCTGGTAGAACTGACGGAGAGTGAAAGGGAGCAGGTAAAGCAAGTGCTGGTGAAACATAAATTGCTTTAAGTGAAGACGTAGATGACCAAAACCAAAATAACATTCTTGGGCGGGCTGGACAGCATCGGCAAAAATATGTGCGTGGTGGAGCACCATAATTCCGCGGTAATTATTGACTGCGGCATGGCTTTCCCCGATGACGAGATGTACGGCGTCAATATGGTGATCCCGAGTTTTGAGTATATTCGTAAAATCAAGCCCAAAATTCAGGCGGTCTTTTTGACGCATGGCCACGAGGATCATGTCGGCGCGTTGGGCTATCTGTACCGCGAATTCAATTTTCCGCTGTACGGCACGGGGCTGACGCTGGCTTTTGCCGACGGCAAATTCTCCGGCACACAAAAAAAAGACTTGCTGACGCACGCGATTACGGCAGGGCAGGTTTATGAATTTGGTGAGATCAAAATTGAGCCGTTCAATGTCTGTCATTCCATACCGGAAGGTGTCGGCCTCATCATCGACACGCCGGACGCGCGTATCGTGCACACCGGCGATTTCAAGATAGACGCCAAGCCGCTGGACGGCAAAGTAACGGATCTGGCGCGCCTGCGCAAATTGAATAATGTGGATTTGCTGCTTTGCGACAGCACCAACGCCGATCAAGAAGGCTGGACTGTTTCTGAAAACGACGTGGGCAAGACTTTTGACAAACTTTTTCAGAAAACGACTGGCCGGATTATCATCGCCAGCTTTTCGTCCAATATTCTGCGTATGCAGCAAGTCCTCAATATCGCGCAAAAATACAATCGGCGCGTGGCGATACTCGGGCGCAATATGGAAAATAATTTCCGCATCGCCAAAGATGCCGGATTTATCACCTGTCCGGAAAACGCGGTGTGCAGTCTGGAGCAGACGCGCTCTTTGCCGGACCATAAAGTTGTCGTGCTGACCACCGGCTCGCAGGGCGAGCGCATGTCGGCGCTGACGCAGATGGCCGGCCGCCGCTATGACAAAATGCGGCTAAAAAAAGAAGACACGATCATTATTTCCGCATCGCCGATCCCGGGCAATGAAAAAGACATCAACGACACGATCAACAATCTGTACCGCATCGGCGTGAATTTGTTTTACGATCAAGTCAATGAAATACACGCATCCGGCCATGCCTGCGCCGAGGAGATCAAAGAGATGATCAAAGCGGTGAAGCCGAAATTTTACGCGCCGGTGCACGGCGAGTACAAACATCTTTACAGTAACGCTTTGCTGGCGCAAAAAGTCGGTGTGCAGCGGCAGAATTGTTTTATTTTGCAAAACGGTTCGCAGCTGGAGATCGGCAGAAATTTTGCCAGAGCCGCCGGGCAGATTTACGCCGAGCCGGTGCTGCTGGACGGCAATTTTGGCGCCGATCCACGCGAGCCGGTTTTTCAGGAAAGACATTTGCTGTCGCGCGGCGGCATCGCGGTGATTTCCTGTCTGCTGGACAAGGACAATTTGGTCAAAGAGCCGATTCTCACCGGCTTTGGCCTGCTGTACCGCAAAGAGCAGGAACAGTTTTTGCCGCTTTTGCGGGAACATATCACGCAGGTTTTGCGCGGCGCCAAAGGCAGCGCGCGCGACAAAGAACAAAGATTAAAAAAGGAAGCGGAGAAATTTATTTATGAAAAACTGCGGCGGCGTCCGACTGTATTGGTTAATATTATCGATCTGTAGTTTGGCTTTAGCGGACCTTTCGAGCGCCGCAATGTCCGCGGAAAAACTTGCCGCGTCTCGTTTTATTTCTCTGGCGCCGAATATCACGGAGACGGTGGTTTATTTTGGCGGCCTGCAGAAACTGGTGGCTGTAACCAACGATTGCGATTATCCGGACGCGGTAAAAAATCTCCCCAAAATCGGCAAGTACACATATCCCGATCTGGAAAAAATTATCGCGCTGCAGCCAGCGGTTGTGCTGCTGGAGTCCACGGCCGATCCGCGCTTCAAAGATAAACTGCGTGATTTGCGTATCGACTATCGGGAATATAATTTTACTTCTTTGCGCAATTATTTTGCGGAGCTGCGACGCTTAAGCGCGGATTTAGATTTGGACGCGGCGGATAAAATAGAGGACTTAAATAAACTTTGGCAGAAAAATTATCCGGCGTTGCATAAAAAGGCCGCCATTATCGTTTGGCAAAATCCGCCGATCGCCGCCGGACGGGACACTTTTTTGGCGGATTTTTTCGCCAGTCTCGGTTGCCAAAATATTATTTCCCGCACCGCGCGTTATCCGGAATTAAGTCCGGAGCAGCTGTATCAGGCGGATATTATTATTAATCTGAGTGGCCGACCCTGGACCTTGACCAGTGGCCAGCAAATTGTGGAGCCGGAGACAGATCTTTATCTGCGCCTCTCGCCAAGATTGATCCAGGCGCGCGGCGAGATGCGAAATTTACTGGCCAATATTTCCGGCGGCTGGTCCGCCGACCGCCGCGCCGCCGCGCTGCGCGATTATCGTTGGCTGCGTTTGGTCTTGGCTTTGTTAGTCGGCGCCGGGCTGGCTTTGAGCGGCTTGCTCTATCAGTCGATGCTTTCCAATCCGCTGGCCGAGCCGTATTTGCTGGGCGTGTCTTCCGGCGCGGCGGTCGGCGCGCTGGGCGGCCTGCTTTTTAATTGTCCGCCGTTTTTTACCGCCGTGCTCGGCGCGCTGCTGGCTCTGACGCTGGTTTATCTTTTGGCCAGAAAACAAGGCAAGATCGATAACAGCGGTCTGATCCTTTCCGGCGTGATGATCAACGCTTTTTGCGGCGCGCTGATCATGCTCTCGGTATTTTTTGCCGGCGACAAGGTGCATTCACTGATGTTCTGGCTGATGGGCGATCTGGGCACGGGTATTTGGCCGCAGGCCTGGCTGATCGGCGCGGTTTTATTGGTCATGACGCTTTTTGCCAGCTGGCAAAGCGGCAAGATTGAGCTTTTGAGCGTCGGCGATGAGCAGGCCGAGTCGCTCGGCGTGGAAGTAAGCCGCCTGAAAACTTTTTTGCTTTTTTTGCTTTCCGCGCTGACCGCTGTGATCGTAGCCTCGACCGGCATTATCGGTTTTGTCGGTTTGATCATTCCGCATATTGTCAAAATGCTTTTTGGCGAACGGCTAGGCCGGAATATTTTTCTGACGCTTTTTTGCGGCGCGGTCTTTTTAGCTTTGAGCGATCTGGCCGCGCGGACTGTCCTGCCGGAAATTATTTTGCCGGTGGGAATTATCACCGCGTTGCTGGGCGTGCCGTTTTTTGTGCTGGTTTATAAAAAAGCAGATGGACTTTAAACGTTTGATTTGTAAATTTTTTGAGTTATCAGTAGCAATTGCTGCAAAATATCCTCCTTAAATTTTTAATGAAAGTTTATTATAAATTAATTATTAGAACACTAAAAAGTTATTATTATACTAAATAATACCTACAATTGACAATTGCTTGCTGGTATATAAAATAGCCTGGCAGATATTCTTTTGGGTTATGGAAATTATTAGAAGGGTGGGACAATAAAACAGATGCTGGCCAAAAAAGAAGCTTTGAATTTACTGGCGCGCAAAATTCGCGGCTCGCGGAATGAAAAAAAAATAACGCTGAAAAGGCTGGCTTGTGAAAATAAGATCAGCGAGAGCAGTCTCTCTGCTATAGAAAATGAAAGATGCAATCCGAATTTTTACACGCTGCTCAGAATAGCCGGAGGTTTAAACTGCCGCGTAAAAGATTTGCTGGATTTCTAAAAATCATGCGGAATTATCCCCAATCTATTTGACCAAACAGCGCCAATCCGTAAACACCGGGTCAAAACCCTGTCGCTCTAGCATCGCTTTAACCGCGGCGACCGAGCGTTCATCATTTATCGCGAATTGCGCGGCGGCGCGATTGCTTCGAGCAGCCTCAGCGTCCGGCGCGGCATAACCGCCCACCGCTGTTGAGGAGCCGGCGGAAATTTTCGTCACGCCGAAATGCACCGCTCGATCGCGAAAAGCCGCGCTTTCCCGTGTGGAAAGATTGATGCCAATTCGCGGAAAAAGCAATCGTGTAGCGCAAATGATCTTAGCCAGATCCGCGTCGCTGACTAAATAATTTTTTTCTTTGTAATCATAAGCTTCCCGCAAGCGCGGAAAACTTAAAGTGTAGTCCACGCCCGGAAATTCTTTTTCCAAAGAACGCAAATGCGCGTACAGAGCCAAAATGTCCTGACGCCAATCAGCTAACCCAAGCAAAACACCCAGCGTGATCTGCCGCATGCCACCCAGAGCGGCGCGCTGCGGCGTTTGATAGCGGTAAGCATAATCTCTTTTTTTGCCGGCAGGGTGCAGGATTTTGTAACGCGCTTGGTCGTAAGTTTCTTGAAAGACCGTGACACCATCGCAGCCTGCGGCGTTCAAGCGCGCATACTCTTCCGTCTCCAGCGGATAAACTTCCAGCGCGATGCTGGCAAAATATTTTTTAGCAATTTTAATCGCTGTTTCAAGATATTCCGGTGGCGTATATTTACGCGACTCGCCGGTCAGGAGCAAAATGCTCTGAATGCCTGTTCGCGCCAGAACCTGACATTCCGCAGCTATTGCCTGTTCGTCTAATTTGCGGCGCGGTATATCCACGCTGGCGTGAAAACCGCAGTACACGCATTGATTGGCGCAATGATTGGACAGATAAAGCGGCGCGTACAAACAAATAGCCCGGCCAAAATATTGTTTGGTCAGCAGCCGCGCTTCCTGCGCCAATTGTTCCAGCAAGGCTGTATCTTGATTGTTAAATATTCGCGAAGCAGTATCATCTAGCATTGTATAAAAATCCTGTGAGCGGAGAAGACGCGCTGGCGCCGGAGGTGACCGGAGCCTGACCGGCGAGATACGCCGCGCGTCCGGCCTCGACCGCCAGCGCAAAAGCCCGCGCCATTTTTACCGGATCATCCGCAAGCGCGACAGCGGTGTTGACCAGCGCCGCGTCATAACCCATTTCCAGAGCGGCGGCGGCCTGCGAAGGCGCGCCAAGACCGGCGTCGACCACCAGCGGCACTTCGGTAATTTCCTGCCGCAAAACTTCCAGCAAATGTTTGGTCTGCAAGCCCTGATTACTGCCGATTAACGAACCCAGCGGCATGACCGCCGCCGCGCCGGCTTTGACGAGCGCGCGCGCCGTATACAGATCGGGACTGATATAAGGCAGCGCGACAAAACCTTCCGCCGCCAGAAGCTCTGTCGCTTTGAGTGTTTCCTGATTGTCCGGCAGGAGATATTTGCTGTCATTGATGACCTCTATTTTTACCCAGTTGCCCAGACCCGCAGCCCGGCTCAATCTAGCAATGCGCACTGCCTCGTCCGCGTTGCGCGCGCCGGAAGTATTGGCGAGTATCTGCACATTTTTGGGAATGAAATTCAAAAAACTTTCTTCATTTTGCTGAATGTCCACGCGGCGCAGAGCGACAGTCACAACCTGCGCGCCGGATTGTTCGATGGTTTCCC
>JAISEH010000045.1 GCA_031264205.1 Candidatus Margulisiibacteriota bacterium | reverse complement strand
TTTATGAAATTTTATGTTAAAATTCAGCCTGTTAAGGGGGGTAAGAAAGCAGAAAAATAATGAATATAGAAAAATTATACAAAGTATCAACCTTAATTGTAGGCGATATTAAAACTAACAAAATTCAAGAATTATTTGCAGATTTTATTACAAAACTTAATCAAGTAGTTCAAAATCCTCAAGCCACCCAATATCAGACAGCTTTTGCTGATAGCCAAACAAAACTTTTTACTGCATTAGAAAACTGCCAAGTTAATAATCTTGGTCTCAATGATTTGCAAATATTAAATGAGATTTGCAAGAAGCCTTTGCTTGGTAATATGTTAAAAGAGAATCTCAACAATATCTTGATTGGTAAAAATATGGCGATAGCTCCAGCCCAAGCCCAGAACGAACTAAAGCCGGTTCATACAGATTTTACAAAGTTTTATAATAATCTGACAAAAATAAATGAAATCTTTTCTGATTTTGGACTTGGGCTAGAGGAGTCTCAAGATAATATGGTTTCTATCGTTTTTCCTAAAAATATTATAAATGGAGATTTCGAGGCTTTTGAAAAAGACATAAAAGATTTTAGGGGGTTCCTTGACAGGATACAAGAAATTTCTGGCGATAGTACCAAATATCAAATTGATAAGATTTCATCTAGTGATTTTTGTTTTTACATTTTATGTGGAATTGAATTTGCAAAATATATTTCTGAAGCCATCAACTCAATTTTGGATATGTTTCTGAAAGTAGGACAAATTCGAGAGTCTTTACAAAATCTTAAAAACCTTGAAGTTCCATCAGACACTACAAAACCGATAACAGAATATGAACATAAGTATATGCTAGAAACAGTCAAACAGATAACACAGCAATTGTTAAATCATAGTGTTGGAGATGAAGCCAGAAAAAAAGAATTAAAAACACTTTTAAATAAAGATTTGAATGTCATCCTGAGAAAAATTGATACTGGCTACCAAATGACCGTTTCAATAAAAGAAACAGATAAAGAAACCAGCGAAGAAGATGCTGAAAATACAGGTGATGCACAACAACAAAAAGAATTACTTGAGCAAGTAAAGAAATTAAATGTTAATGCAGAAAAAGTTTTTTCACTCGCTCAACAAGGAAAAATACTTGGGCTTCCTCCTTTTGAATCCAACAAAGATGATAATAATAACTCCGCAGAGAAACCTTAAAACGAGAGACGTATGATTTTAATGATATTTAGCGTATAAGTGGTGTTATTTTAAGTTTGGTTAAAAAAGGACATAATTACCATATAATTACCTTTACTTTTATACTTTTCATATATATAATAAGTCTGTGCCAAACATTGAAAATATCGACGCATTTGAATGGGACGAGCAGAAAAACAGAGCCAATATTCTTAACCGCGAGCTGGATTTTAGATTTGCAGCGCTTGTTTTTGCGGATGATAAACGTTTAAGGTACATTGATGATAGAAAAGATTATGGGGAAACACGCTATCAGACCATAGGCAAAGTATTAAATGAAATATTGTTTGTGGCATATACGATTAGAGGCGCAAAAGTAAGAATAATTTCCGCGCGCAAGGCAAGCAGGAAAGAGAGGAACGACTATGAGAATGAAAGCTAAATCTTTAAAACAAATACAGGACAGCATTACTCCGGAAGATATACGGCGTTTTAAACTGGCAATGAAACGCGAGCCGCGCCGTGCGGATCTGGCCGACCCCGACCTGCTTACCCCTACCGCCAGAATGCAAGCCGGCGCGGTTAGAATGGGGCGTCCGCCCAAACCAAACCGCAAGAAATCTATTTATATTTATTTTGAGCCGGAAGTAGTTGACCACTTGCGCGCCACCGGCAGAGGCTGGCAGACGCGAGTCAGCGACTGGGTAACGTCCGGCGTGCGACAAGGCGCATTATAAGAGTAAATCATTTTACAATGCCGGTATGTTAAAATTCACTTATGCGGCATATTCGGCAAATATTCTTTGTTTTACTGCTGTTGGGCGGCCTGGGTTTGGCTGCGGACACAGTGCGTCTGACGGACATCAGTATTATCAACGCCGATGTTTTTGGCAAAGCCGCGCCGCATTCTTTCCGGCAGGACAGCCGGATTCATTTGGTTTATACGGACAAACGCGCCGTTTATTATCTGCGTTCAACTGACGCCGGTCTGACCTGGGATCAGCCGCGGCTCATCGCCAACAACTCGGCGGCGGACGCGCAAATCGTCGGTAACGCGGAAGGTAAACTTTATATTTTTTACGCGCGCGACGGCGGGATTTACACTGTGAATTCCGCGGACGGCGGCGGGTCATGGTCTGCGCCGGACAAAATTTCCGGTGTGTACAATCGGAGCAAAAATCCCTGCGCGGTGGTTTCCGGCCTGGGCGATATTTATGTGGTCTGGGAAAACAACGGCGTGATTTTGTGCCGCCGTTACCACAAAGACGCCGCTGTTTGGCAAAACATCATGGATATTTCCGGCGCGGACAGCGCCGCGCCGCTGATCGTCAATTATCGCAACCGCGCGCTGTACGCGGTCTGGCTGGAAAAAGGCGAGGTGGTTTGCCGGCTTTTTGATCTGGCGCGGGAAACTTGGGGCGCTCCGGAGCAGGTCAGCGCCGAAGCCAATCAAAAACTCCACACTGTGCCCGCGAATTGCCGCGAGCTGGCTGTCGCCGTCGACTCGCAAAACAATCTGCATGTGGTCTGGAGCAACGGCGGTCAATTGCTGCATCGTGTGCGCGCCGCCGATCTCTGGTCAAGTACGATCAGCCGCTTGACCGCGAATTATATTTCCGGCTTTGGCAGTCCGTCGGTAGCTTTTGACGCATCCGGGTGCGTGTTTATTTCTTATATCGAGGACAATATCGTGACGCTTTGCCGCTACAATGCCCGCGTCCGTTTTTGGGAGGAAAATAAAATATTCACGCTGGACAACCCCAAATATTTTGCCAGTATGATTCTCGGCGGCAACAATAGCTACAATGAACAACTGCCCGGCTATTTGCGCGGCTTTGATATTTTTTGGGTCGAGCGCGAGCCGCGCAAATCCTCCGGCACGCTGGCTTTTAACAATCGCACGGAGGGCCTGGAGACCTACCAAAAAGTTTTGCCGGTCAGCAGCCCCGAGACAAACAATGGGCCGGAGCTGACCCTGACCGGCATCGAGGCCAGCGCGCCGCATCTTTATTCGCCCGAGCCGTCGATCCTGTATTACAGCGGTCTGCTGGAAATGGAAAAAGATTTTATTATCCGCGGGACTGTCCAGGATCGCGGCGCCGGTACGCGCTTGATCACTTTTTCACCGGCTTTTGGCAGCCGGCCAGCGCCGGTCGAAGACCTGTCCGGCGGCATCTGGTCAGCGCGTTACACTATACGGGCTACGGACGCGCCGGAAAATATCGTTATTACGGCGTATGATTCAGCCGGCGGCGTCACTGCGCGCGTTGTTTCGGTACGCAAAGACATTACACCGCCCGATCCTCCAGCCTGGGCGCGGATTTTACCGGATCGTGTGAGCGTGGATAATGCCATCGAAACAAAAATAAGCCGCGCGCGGCAGATGTTTGTCACTTGGGCGGATGCTACGGACAAAGAATCCGGCGTGCATTATTACACTATGGGCAATCGCTCGCGCTGGTGGCAAAACGCGCGGCATCAAAGCGGCGATGCCGAAACCGCTGATGAAGGCGAAAATACTTTTTATGTTTTCGCGGTGGATCGCGTCGGCAATGTTTCTTTGCCAGCCACCGCCTATATTACTGTTGATAGTGTTCCACCGCCGATTTTTGAGGCATCGCACAACGCTGCCGGACGGCCGCTGCCTGCGGGGGATAAACTGATCGTGTCTCTGCGCGGCGAACTAAATGGGCGGGCATTTTTCAGCATCTCCGGTCTCACGCAAAATATTCCGCTCTGGGATGCCGGACAGGACGGCGACACGCGTGCCAAAGACGGCATATATACAGGTGTATATACTATAGATCCCGGCCAATCCCCCGGTCAGCACAGCGTGTCGGTATTTCTGTTTGACGCCGCTGGCAATCTGACCGAACAAACTATCGCCGCGCCTTTGGAGATCGTTCCCCGGCGCGAACAGCCGCTCATTCCGCCGCGCGTGGTCGAGACGGAGCCGGAGCAGGAAGACAGCAAATCTGCGCTCATAGCGCCATATCTCGATCTGGAATTAATGCCGCCGATTTTGACCCGCGGCAGTGCGCAGACTGTCAAAATCATTGTGCCGCCGGAGCTAGCTGTCGAGCGCGCTTATGTGGTATGGGGACGGCTCCACCGCGCGCTGCAAACCACCAAACTGCGGCCGTCTGACGGCGATTTGTTTAGCGGTGAATACAAAACGCCGACTGATCTACCGCTCGGCGAGCGGCAGGGTTTGGTATTTTTGCAGAGCAAGGACGGCGTGGTTTATAAAAAACCGTTTTACTACCGCGTGCTGGCTCCGGACAATAAGCCGCCACAGGAATTGCTGACCGCGCAGTTTTTCCCGCATCCGCTCGTGCCCGCCAAGGATATTCGCGTCCGGGCTGCGTTGCCCGTGTCTGTCAAAAGCCAGCAGGTTGTGTTATTCTTGGCCGCAGAGCAGAGTGAAATTATTTCGGTGGTGTTGACCCGCAGCGGCGCTTCGGCTCCGCGCGGCTATGAAATTTGGGAAGGTGTGTTGTCTTTGCCGGAGGATACGGCGGCCGGCGAATATTTCGCCAATATTATCTGCAAGACGGAAAAAGGCGAATTCATTAAGAAAAAAATAAAATACTCTGTGCACAAATAATATGGGCAAACTTGTTAAACTGATTTTAAAATACGCGCTGATCCTAGCGGTTTTTTGTGGAGTTGCCGGTTTGCTTTTGGCGTTGGTGTATGAGCGCACCGCGCCGCTCAAAGCTCTCAATCAAGAAAAAGCCAAAATCGCCGGCCAGCAAAAACTTTTTCCGGAAGCGGCCGAAATTATTGACGGCGAGGTTTATGCCGCGTCCGGCGAGCTGCTCGGCTATGTTTTATCTGTGCAGGCGCGTGGCTATAGTTCCGATATAGAGCTGATGGTCGGCTTGGATCCGGTTTATCAGATCAGCGGACTGCAGATTTTGGCGCAGGCTGAGACGCCAGGTTTTGGCGCGCGCCTCACGGAAAAAAGTTTTGCGGACAGCCTGCTAGGACACGCGGCGGCCAATCTGCGGCACAGGAAATACGGCGGCGCGCATGACGGCATTACCGGAGCGACGATCACTTCCCGCGCAGTGTTTGACGGCATACGCCGAGAGGTTGAAAATTTTAGAAAAAACAAAGGAGCGGAGTAACTTGAAAAAATATTTATTGGTAGGAATTTGTTTGTTGTTTTTGACCGGCTGCGATGGGCAAAAAGAATTAAAACGCTCCGGTTTTTATCTGGACCATGTTTTTGAAGCGCAGATCAAGATCAGCGACAAAAAAGAAAATCTTCGGCCGGCGCAGACCGCGTTGAACACGGCTTTTGACAAACTGGCCGAGCTGGATACCAACATCAATAAATTGAGTCCTTTGAGCGAGATTTCCGCGCTCAACGCCAACGCCGCCTGGCGCAGTTTGGAGATTAGCAAAATCACTTACGACTTGATCGAAAAATCACTGAATGCTTCAGCTTTTACCGATGGTTATTTTGACATTACCTGGCAGCCGCTCATCAAGATTTTTGCTTTGACTACGCCCACCGCGGAACGTATCGCTAAAGCCAAAGCGAGCCTCGGCTACAAAAATATCGCGCTGGACCGCTCCCTGACCCGCGTGCGCTACCTGAATAACGCGGAAATTGATTTTGATCATATCAAACGCGGTTTTGCGGTAGATTTGTTGAGCAATTATTTAAAAAAATACGCGCTGACCGGCCAGATCAAAGCCGGCGGTGTGACTTATTATTTTGGCGCCAAAAAATTGTCTCTGAAATTGACCGAGAAAGAAAATCTCAATTTGAAATTAAGCGATACGGCGGTGGCCGTTTTGAATACGCAGGATTCTTATTACGTAAACTCCACGGCTTGGCGCAAATATTTGCCGGTGACCTCGCCGGTCGAGCCGATCCAGCAGATCGTGGTGGTCGCACCCAATGCCGTGACCGCCGAGATTTTGGCTGAGGCTTTTTATTTTATGGGTGTGGAAAAATCTCTGCAAAAAATCGCCACGATTAAAAAACAGACTTCACGCCAAAACCTCTATGAAGTATACTTCGTGCTGGACAACGGCGAGAACGGCCAAAAAGTTATTTCCAGCGCCGAATAAAAGGAGAAAAAATGTTAGACATCAATCAAATAAAAAAATTATTGCCGCATCGCTATCCGTTTTTGCTGGTGGACAAAGTTTTGGAGATCACGCCGGATAGCATCACGGCGCTGAAAAATGTGACCGCCAATGAAGAATTTTTTAACGGCCATTTTCCGGCGCAGCCGATCATGCCCGGCGTTTTGCAGGTCGAGGCTCTGGCGCAGGTTTCCGGCATTTTTGCTTTGAGCCAGCCGGACACGCCTCAAAATGTCACCACACTTTTTGCTGGCGTTGACGGCGTGAAATGGAAAAAACCGGTCGTGCCCGGCGATCAGCTTAAAATGGTGGTCAAAATACTTAAACTGCGCAATCCGCTCATCGTTTGTCAGGGCACAGCTTATGTCAGCGACGAGGTGGTCTGCGAAGTGGCCGAAATGAAAATGATGATCTTGAAACAATAGGAGTTTTTGTGGCGCACAAAATTCATCCCACAGCCTGTGTCGACCCGAGTGTACAGCTGGGCGAGGATGTGATGATCGGTCCCTATACTATAGTAGAGGCCGGCGCGCGGATCGGTGACCGCACGGAGATCGCCGCCAATGTGACTATCGGTGAGGACACGCTCATCGGCAGCGACAATGAGATTTGTCGCGGCGCGATTATCGGCGGCAAGCCGCAGGATGTCAGTTATCAGGGAGAAAAGAGCAACGTTGTCATCGGCAGCGGCAACCGGATCCGTGAATACGCGACTATCCACAAAGCCAGCGGCGAGGGTAAATCCACAATCGTCGGCGACAATAATTTCATCATGTCTTTTGTGCATCTGGCGCACAATGTGCGGCTCGGCAATAATATTGTCTTGGTCAATATGGTGCAGCTGGCCGGCCATGTCGTTGTGGAAGACAACGCCACGCTGGGCGGCATGGTCGCGGTGCCGCAATTTTTGCGCATCGGCAAACTGGCGATGATCGGCGGTTACTCGCGCCTGTTTCAAGACGTGCCGCCGTTTATGCTGGCCGAAGGCAATCCCGCGGAAGTTTATTCCATCAACAAAGTTGGCTTGCGGCGCAATCCCTTGCTGGTCCCGCCGGAAATTGTGCCGGTCCTCAAAGAAGCGTACAAAATCATGTACCGGCAGGACAAAAATATTTCGCAGGCGGCCGAGGCGATACGCGCGCAGTGCCAGGTCAACGGCGAACTGCCGGAACAAATAATTCATCTGCTGGATTTTTTGCAAACGTCCAAAAAAGGCATCAGTCACAGCGCGCAAAAACCGCGCGAACTTTTGCAGCATGAGGACAGCGGCCTCACAGAGACCATGCCTTTTTTTGAAAAAATGATGCGCGCCGCTTTAGGGCGGAAGATCGGCCGGAAATAAATGCTGCTCACTCTGCTGGCCGCGCTGCTGCAGCTCTCCCTGGTTGTTTTTGCTCATGAGCTTGGCCATTGGTTTTTTGCCAAAATTTCCGGCGTGCCGGTGCTTAGTTTTAATATTGGTTTTGGACCAAAACTTTGGTCTGTCCAGCGCGGTGAGACTATTTATGCTCTGCGTTGCGTGCCGGTCGGCGGCTATGTGCAGCTGGCGGATGATGAGATGCAAAATAAATCCTGGCTGGCGCGTTTCGGCGTGGTCAGCGGCGGCGCGTTGTTCAATGTTTTATTTGCCTGGCTGATTTTGTATGTGCTCTTTGCCGCGCGGCACGGGATTTTGCTGAACGGCGTTTATCAGGCTTTTTTTATGGTTGGCCAATTATTAAAAGAGATCTGGCGCGATCTTATTTTGATTTTTGCGCGCGGCGATTTTGCGGCACTTTCCGGTCCGGTCGGCATTTTGAGTTTTTCCGCCGCGGCGATCAAACAGAGCTGGACAGTGTTTTGGCTTTTTACCGCGCTGTTGAGCCTTAATCTCGGCATGGTCAATCTCTTGCCTTTCCCCACGCTCGATGGCGGTCGGCTGATTTTTTTATTTTACGAATTAATTTTTCGCCGTAAACCCAGTCCGCACTGGGAGCGCGCGGCGCATTCTTTGGGCTTTTTGCTTTTGCTGGCCTTGATAATTTTTTTAAGTTTTCAGGATATTTCCAAAATATTTTCCTGAAATTTGCAAACCTATCATACGGTCATATACATAATCAAAGTAATGTAGGCGGCTGGCTTTCATTTAACTTTGTTATTGTTCTATCTGGACATAAAAATCACACGTCTCAAAATCCACGAAAACATTTTTGTCTTTTGGTAGCTGTGGATACTTGGCGAATATTTCATTCCACCATTGTCGTTGCAGATTCATTGCCTCCGCTTTCGCATTGAGAGCCGCGTTCACAAATACCTGCACCTGCTCCGGTGTCACTCCCTGCGCTATATCCGCCGGTCTCGCCGCTTGCTCCGCCACATTCACGCGGTTGTTTATCAGTATCAAACTCTCCACCTCATCCCTCGTCGCCTTGATGTTCAAATCTTCTCTCTTTGGATGCACCTTCCCGCAGATCGGGCACACCTCTTGTTTTGTTTCTTTTGTTTCCTCGTTACTATTATTCTTTGTCATGATTTTTCCTCCTTTTTATTTTTTGCTCATCTACCAATGTTTCGCTTCGCGAAACACCCCTCTGATAAAAATTTGCTGTAAGCAAATTTTTATCCGCCTCCCCTTGCCAAGGGGAGGCTCCGCGCAGCGGTGGTGGGGTGCCGCTGTAAGCGGCATTACAAAATCACTTTCCCGCTTTCATCAAAAGACTTTGTCCCTTCCAGCTTGTCATACTCCTCCCAGTATCTCCGGCTCCATTTACTCTGTAACTTGTGCACCTCGCAGATGTTCGTCT
>JAISEH010000152.1 GCA_031264205.1 Candidatus Margulisiibacteriota bacterium | reverse complement strand
TTTATGAGACTGGCGCAGGACTGCGGCCGACCGACGGCATTCTCGAAATGAAAGTGTTGTACGGTATGCCGCAGGACATCAGCGAATACAATTACAAGGATCACACCGGCGACAAAATTATGCGGCGCATGTACTATTTCCCCGGCCTGATCGTGCAAACCCGCAAGATCAACGCGCTGCCGGAGCTTATCGACAATATTCTGGTCTGCGAATACGGCCCCGAGCTGGTCTTGAGAGAAAAAAATTCACCGATCGCCAAGCCGGATTATTTTTTAGACAGCCGGCTCGCATTTTAATGTTTGAGTTTTGCAGTCTGGCGTCCGGCAGCAGCGGTAACAGTTCGCTCTTGATTTTGGGCGGCGAAACTCTGCTCATCGACGCCGGCATTCCGCTCAAAAGAATCGAAGAGCGCCTGCTGGAAAAAAATATTTCTCCCGAAAATATCGGCCGCCTGCTGATCACGCACGCGCACGGCGACCATATCAAAAGCGCCGGAAAACTGGCGCGGAAATACCACATTCCGGTCTGGCTGACCCGCGCGACTAGCGCCGAAGCGCAAAAACTTGGTTATGATCTGGCGGACTGCCGGATAAATTTCTTTCGGGAAAAAGAAAATTTTGGCGGCCTGCGAATCAAAACTTTTCAGGTGCCGCATGACGAGGCCGGCAACACGGGGTTTTTATTTGAGCACGGCGGTTTTCGCGCGGCTTATTTCACCGATCTCGGCGCGTTGCCGGAGCGTATTTACAAAGACATTCACGATTGTGATTTTTTGTTCCTCGAAGCCAATCACGATGTGCTACGCGAAAAAACTTCGCGGCGTCCGGCGCAGGTCATCGAGCGCAATTTGAGCGATCAAGGTCATCTTTCCAATGAACAAGCGGCGCGCATTGTCGAGCGCGTGGTGCGTGGCGAAACGTCCCGCAAGACCCGCGCGATCATGCTGGCGCATATCAGCAAAGACTGCAATCATCACGTCTTTGTGGAAAAAACTATCCGCGCCGCTGTGCAAAAAAAACAAGCGGCGGAAACTGTCCAGATCCTGCTCGCGCCGGAAGGCCGTTGCAGCGAGCATTTGCGGCTGACGCTGCGGTGAGCTTTTTTTATGCAAATCTCTCGTCTCTGGCTCCTGAATTTCCGCAATTACGAAAACGCAACACTGGATTTCGCGGATAATAATTTGATCGTCGGACCAAACGGCGCCGGCAAAACTAATGTGCTGGAAGCCATAGATATTCTGGCTACGAGCCGTTCAAAAATCGTGAACGGCTTGAATAAATGCATTCGTTACGGTCAGCCGGGTTTTGCCATTAACGGACAGTTTGCCGCAGGAGATGATAAATCCGGCGAATCGACCGCGTTTACGGCTGCTTTGCGTCAGGAACACGGCGCGGGACGCGTGATAAAAATCAATGAGGAAACTTTGAGCCGCGCTTCGGAATTACTCGGCCGCGTGAACAGTGTGCTTTTTTTGCCATCGGACATGGAAATCATTCACGGCCAGCCGGTGCAGCGGCGCAAATATCTCGATATTGTGATTTCGCAGGCCGAGCCGGAATATTGCCGTGCTCTGCAAATCTATGTCCGCGCGCTGAAACAGCGCAATGAGTTGCTGAAAAATATGCGCGCTGGCCAGAGCGGTGATCTGGCGGTCTGGGACGCGCAGCTGGCGGACTGTGCCGCGCGGATCATGACCGCGCGGCAGGAATATTTGGAGTTTTTCGCGCGCGAAACGGCACAGTTTTACAACGCCATGGGTTTTACGGGACGGCTGACTTTACAATATAAAACGAAAACTTTGAGCGACAAACAGAAAAATCTCGACGCGCTGCAAAACTCGCGCGCGGAAGATTTGCGTTTTGGCCGCACGCATTTTGGCCCGCACACCGACGATTTTGAGATTTATCTGGACGAGAACAAAGCCGCGGAATTTTGCTCGCAGGGACAAAAGCGGCTGATCTCGATAGCGTTTAAATGCGCCGAAGCTAAAATCAAGAAACAGAAACTGGACGATCCACCGATCGTTCTGATCGACGATGTTTTGCTGGAGCTGGATTTAATCCGCCTGCATAAAATTATTGCCGCGATCGCTCCACGCAGCCAGAAAATTTTTACGGTGACGGACACCGGCCGTTTCGCGCCGGAACTATTAAAAGACATGCGGATCATTAAGATTGAAAACGGCAAACTGGCTTAGATAAGTGTTGCAAAAACCGCGAGATGTTATAATTGCCGCCCATGAATTCTCTCGGCGAAATACTCCGGCGGCTGCTGGGCAAGAATTATCAGTTGCGCGACGGCCTCGCGCTGGAAACTCTGAAAAATATCTGGCCGCAGGTCGCCGCCGGTAATCTCAAACTCCAGCCGTGTGCTTATAAAAACAAAACGCTGTTTCTGGCGGCGGCTTCAGCGGCCTGGGCGCAGCAAGGGCAGTATTTCCAGCAAGTCATTATCGACAAATGCCAAGCGCTTTGTCCGCAAATTGTTATTAAGGAAATAAAAATCAAAGCGACCGGTTATGTTGAGCCGCAAAAATCTGGCGCGGCGGATAACTCCTATCAACAAAAGATCTGCGCGGTGTGCGGCCAAAAATTTTGGGGCGGCGGTAATATTTGTATTCTCTGCCAGAATAAAAAAGACCGTAAAATCGACGCGGAAATTTTGCGCTGTCTCGACGAAGCGCCGTGGGCGCGCTACCGCGACATCAAAGACGCTCTGCCGCAGATTGGCGAGGCGCGTTTCAACAGCGCGCGCGCTGACCTGCAAGAGGAAATTCTTTTCTGGTTGTGGCGCGCGCCGGAAAAATCCGCCGCCGTCAAGTACATTATGCTCAAAACCGGTTTTACGCCGGATAAAATAAATGATAATATCATCAAGGAACAATTGCCGAAAAAATTACATAAATTGCTTTACGGAAATTGAGGGGAATAATGACGGAATCTCACAAGTACGACGCGCGCAGTATCAAGATTTTAGAGGGTTTGGAAGCGGTGCGGCAGCGGCCGGGCATGTACATCGGCTCAACTGACCGCTACGGCTTGCATCATCTGGTTTATGAAATCGTCGACAATTCCGTGGACGAGGCGCTGGCCGGGCAATGTACGGAAATCGAAGTCATGCTGGAGAAAAACGGCTACTGCACGGTCATAGACAACGGCCGCGGCATTCCCATTGATTTTCACGACAAAGCGAAAATTCCGGCTGTCGAGGTCGTGCTGACCACGCTGCACGCCGGCGGTAAATTTGACAAGACCGGCTACAAAGTTTCCGGCGGTTTGCATGGCGTCGGCTCGTCTGTGGTCAACGCGCTGTCCGAAACTTTTGAGGTCGAGGTGCACCGCGATAAAAAGGTTTATAAGAACACTTATCACAAAGGAATTCCGGTCAAAAAAATCGGCGAGTTTAAAGACGAAGCCAAACAAAAAACGACCGGCACGATAATCAGTTTTTTGCCGGACAGAACGATTTTTGAAACACTGGATTTTAGTTTCGACACGCTGTCCACGCGCTTCAAAGAAACGACTTACTTAAACAAAGGCCTGCAGATTACTTTTATCGACCGCCGCGAAAAAACCGAGAAAAAAGAAGTTTATTGTTTTGAGGGCGGCATAGTCGAATATATCGAGCATATCGACGAGACCAAAGACCCGTTGATCAAAAAGCCGCTCTATATTCACAAAGAACAGGACAACGTGGACGTGGAAGTGTCCCTGCATTATTGCAAAGATTATTACGACGAGACGATGCTGACTTTTGTGAACAATATCCGCACGCGCGAGGGCGGCACGCATTTGTCCGGATTCCGCACGGCGCTGACCCGTTCGATCAACAATTTTGCCAAAAAATATGAGCTGATCAATCTCAAAAAAGACGAGCTGTTTACTGGCAACGATGTGCGCGAAGGGTTGACGGCGATCGTTTCCATCAAAGCACCCAATCCGCAATTTGAAGGCCAGACCAAATCCAAGCTCGGCAATAGCGAGATCAAAGGCATTGTGGACAGCGTGGTGGACACCGGGCTGACGGATATTTTTGAGGCCAATCCGGCGATCGGTAAAGCGATAGTTAATAAATGTCTCATCGCTCAGCGGGTGCGCAACGCCACGCGCAACGCTCAAGACCTTGCCCGCCGCAAGTCCGCGCTGGAAGGCTCGTCGTTGCCCGGCAAACTGGCCGACTGCATCAATCGCGACGCCTCCAAATGCGAGGTATATATAGTAGAGGGCGACTCGGCCGGCGGCTCCGCCAAACAGGGGCGTGACCGCAATTTTCAGGCGATACTGCCTCTGCGCGGCAAAATCCTCAATGTCGAAAAAGTGCGTCTCGACAAAGTGCTGGAAAACGAAGAATTAAAAAACATGATCTCGGCGATCGGCCCGGAAGTTTTTGATAAACTTGCCGCGCGCAATGACGAGGACGACGACACTGTGCCGGACGCGGCTTCGCAAAATGAGCTGGAAAGAGTTTTGCAGTATTTGCGCTATCATAAAATCATCATTATGACCGACGCTGACGTGGACGGCGCGCATATTCGCACTCTGCTCCTGACTTTCTTTTACCGCTATGCCAAAAAGGTCATCGAGGCGGGCTGTCTCTATGCCGCGCAGCCGCCGCTGTATCTGGTCAAAAAAGGCAAACAGGTACAGTACGCTTATTCCGACGAGGAAAAAGACAGCGTTGTCAAGACATTTGGTAAAGACACCGGCGTGGCTGTGCAGCGTTACAAAGGTCTGGGCGAAATGAATCCCGATCAGCTCTGGTCAACGACGATGGACCCGCAAAATCGGGTTTTACTGCAGGTCAAAATGGAAGACGCGGTGCGCGCCGACGAGATTTTCTCGATACTTATGGGCTCCGAAGTCGAACCGCGCAAACGTTTCATTCAAGAGCGCGCCAATAGCGTGAAATGGCTGGATATTTAGGAGAAAAAATGGCTGACCAGAAAAACAAAAAAGAAAATCCGAAAGAAAAAAAAGAAATCAAAAAGCCGGAAAATCCTGAAGCGGCTAACCCCAGAGTAAAACCTCTGCTCATCGAAGACGAGATGCAGACTTCGTACATCAATTACGCGATGAGTGTGATCGTTGGGCGCGCGTTGCCCGATGTGCGCGACGGCCTGAAGCCTGTGCACCGCCGCGTGCTTTACTCGATGTACGAAAACGGCATCACGCGCGACAAGCCGTACAAAAAATCCGCGACGACCGTCGGCGATGTGCTCGGCAAATATCATCCGCACGGCGATGTTTCCATCTACGACACGCTGGTGCGCATGGCGCAGGAATTCAGCCTGCGTTATCCGCTGATCGACGGGCAGGGCAATTTCGGTTCGGTGGACGGCGACGCTCCGGCGGCGATGCGTTACACCGAAGCGCGTCTGGCCAAAATTTCCGAGGAGTTGATGACAGATCTTGATCTCGACACAGTGGACTTCATGCCCAATTACGACGAGTCTCTGCGCGAGCCGTCTGTTTTGCCGACGCGCATCCCCAATCTTTTGGTTAACGGCACGTCCGGCATCGCGGTCGGCATGGCGACGAATATTCCGCCGCACAATCTCGGCGAGATTTGCGACGGGCTGGCCGCGCTGATTGACAATCCCAAACTGCCGGACGACTCGCTGCTCATGTTCATCAAAGGCCCCGATTTTCCGACGGGCGGCAATATTTGCGGGACGGACGGCATACGCAATATGTATCTGACCGGCCGCGGCGCGGTGACCGTGCGCGCGCAGGTGTCCGTTGAGCCGGCGCATCAGAAAAAAGACCGCGAATGCATTATCGTTTCGGAGCTGCCTTATCAAGTCAACAAAGCCGAGCTGATCATCCGCATGGCCGATCTGGTCAAGGATAAAAAAATTCAAAACATTGCCGATCTGCGTGACGAATCCGGCCAGCAGGGTATGCGCATTTATATTGAATTGAAAAAAGACGCCAGTCCGGAAATTGTCCTCAATCAGCTTTACAAGCACACGAATTTACAGGTGAATTTCAACACGATACAGCTGGCGCTGGTGGATAGCATACCCAAAGTCTGCACGCTGAAAGAAATTTTGCAGAACTTTATCGAGCATCGCATCTCGGTCGTGACGCGCCGCACACAGTTTTTGCTGAACAAGGCCAAAGACAAGGCGCATATTTTGGAAGGCCTGCTCATTGCGCTGGATAATCTCGATGCGGTGATCGCGCTTATTAAAAAATCCAAAACTGTACAGGAAGCCCGCGACGGCTTGATGAAAAAATTTAAGCTGACCGAAAAACAGGCCAACGCGATCCTCGACATGAAACTGCAGCGGCTGACCGCGCTGGAGTCCGACAAAATCCGCGAGGACTACAACGAAACCAAAAAACAGATCGCCGACTATGAGGACATTTTGGCGAAGAAAACCCGCGTGATGAAAATTATCAAAACTGAGCTGACGGAAGTCAAAGAAAAATACGGCGACGCGCGGCGCACGCGGATTTTAGGCAAGATCGAGGAATTGAATATCGAAGACCTGATACCCGAAGAAGACGTCGCGGTGTTTATGACGCGCAACGGCTTTATTAAGCGTATGCCGATAACCTCTTTCCGCAATCAACAGCGCGGCGGCCGCGGTGTGACCGGTATGGAAACGCGCGAAGAGGATCAGATCGATTCGGTTTTTATCACAAACACACACAGTTACATGGTGATTTTTACGAATAAAGGCAAGGTTTACCGCGTCAAAGTTTACGAGATACCGGATGCCAGCCGCAACAGCAAAGGCCAGTCGATTACTAATTTTGTCCAGCTGGAAGAAGGCGAGCAGATTACCGCCACGATTGAAGTGGCTGACTTCACCAAAGTCGGCCAGTATCTTTTTATGACCACGCAAAAAGGCACGGTCAAGAAAACCGAAGTGACGGAGTTTGAAAATATCCGGCGCAGCGGCGTCATCGCCATTACGCTTGATGACGGAGATTCGCTGGATTGGGCGGCGCGTACCGACGGCAGTAAAGATATTTTGGTCACGACGGCCGATGGCGTGATTATCCGGTTTGACGAGAACGACGTGCGCGCCATGGGACGCAACGCCGCTGGTGTGCGGGGCATCGCGCTGGACAAGGGCGACCATGTGGTGTCCATGGACATTCTGGAGAAAAAAGATAAAGATAATTATGCGGTGATCGTCTCACAAAATGGCTATGGCAAGCGCACCAAAGTTGACGAATACCGCTGTCAGGGACGTGCCGGACGCGGCGTGCGCTGCGTCACTCTGCGCGACAAAGACCGCGCGGTGAAAATGCGTATTGCTGGCGAGAAAGACAGCCTCATGGTGGTGACCTCCAGCGGCGTGGTCATTCGCCAAAAAGTCAAAGATGTTTCCGAGCAGGGCCGCGCGGCCATGGGTGTCCGCCTCATCAAGCTCGACAGTGGAGACAAAGTTGTGGACGTCGGCGTGATCAAGGCCGAGGAAGAATAGGACGCGGAAAACTCAAACCACTTTGATGATGTAGATCACCGTATAATAACTCGGCAAAGTGTCAATGATGAGATCAGTGCCGCTGCCGGCATTGTCTGTCGAGCCGCTGACACTGCCGCCGCTAATACTGCCGCTGAGCGTATGTGCGTGTGAGCCACTTTCAGGAATAGTTACATTGACATCATGGGAATGTGTCCCGCTATTATCACCAGTAGAGCCTCCTGTGAAGCTATGCGTATGTGTGGCGTTGATCGATACTTTAAAGCCACCCGCACGGGTATCACTAACAGCATCATAATTAACAGCTGTCGATGTCAGCATACCACCTGGGCTATAAAAATTACTACACATATCATCCTGGCCAAACGATCCTGTCAAACTCTTGCTCGGATCCCCTGTCGAGCCGGAAATGTCGGAATGTTTATGTCCGCCACCGCCGGCGTTTGTTGAGCCGCTGCCTGAATGCCCATGTCCACCGCCACTGGCTATCGAGAGGCCGCTCGTGGACAGATTGCTTACAGGCAAGCTTGTTACTCCGTGGCTGTGCGCGGGGAGATTAGCGGTAGCTATGCTTACGGGGCAGCTGTCCGCGCCGCCGGTATCGCCGGAAGACGAACTGCCGCGGAGGAATTTATTTGTCAGATCCGGTATGCTCTGATCAGCTTGATGATTGGCAGTGTCGCAAATTTTCCAAATTTTTTTGAATTCTGTGCTGGTCGCGCTCCACGCCGTGGAGCTAAAAATCAGTATCGCGCCTTTCGGAAAAAAAGTCAGATCATTAATATCGGATGCCAGCAAAGGCTGGCCTGTTGCTATAGCCATAAAAATACCCCCTCTTTTTAATAACTGGCAACTGCCAGCTATCGAGAAATATTATACATTATGATTGCTATATGTCAACTGCCAGATATGCCGAACTGAAATATACGCCAAAAGACATCGGCGCGCGGATTACCCAGCTGAGAAAAAAGAAAAATTTGAGCATGTACGCGCTGGCCATGAACGCCGGCCTGGACGACACGATAATCCTGCGCTCCGAAAACGGCAAACGCGAGCCTACGATCGGCACCATGCTCAAAATCATCGACGGACTGGAGATCAGTCCGTTTGAGTTTTTCAAGCCATTTACGGAATGTTAAAAAGCTGGGTTGTCAGCTCTTTTAACGCCGCTTGACAAATATCAAAAAAACGATATTATTTGCATATAAAAACGATAGGAGGAAAATATGCCAGTTATTAGAAAAAGCGCGGATTTACGGAATAAATACAGTGAGATATCGGATTTTTGCCATAAATACAGGGAGCCGGTTTTTATTACGCGCAACGGCGAGGGCGATTTGGCGGTAATGAGCATGGAGACTTATGAGACAATGTCCGGCCGTCAGGAGTTGTATGCTATGGTAAATGAAGGATTAGAGCAAGTAAGACCGGGAAAAATTAAACCGGCTAGAGAAGCGCTGACTGCTTTGCGGAAAAAGTTAAGGATATAGACGAAGAACACAAGAAAGTTCAATAGCTAGATTTATTTACAGCCGGCGGGACTGGCGGAAATTGTTAAAATAATAAATTGCGCTGGCCACAGTCAAAACTCTGGCCAAAAATCTAAGATAACCGCGGGCTTTCTGACGCGCCGAATGTTTGCTCCGGCAGCGCATCTAGCGGCTCGACGTGAATAGTGGCGGTCATGCCAAATTGCGTTCCAATAATCTGTTCAATATTCGTGGCGATTTTATGCCCCTCGGCGATGCTCAAATCTTTGGCCAGCCGGATATGCAGAGTCAATTCCTGATGCGCGACATAATTGTGCAGATGAAAATGATGCAGGCACAGATTGTCTTGCGGATACAACGTCTTGACCGCGGCGGTGATTTTTTTGATTAACTCTTTGTCCGGCGTTTCGCCGAGAAGTTTCGTCGCGGCCTCGCGGAGTATCGCATAAGCCGCGTAAAACAGCAGCAGGGAAACCAGCGTGCCCAGCACGCTGTCTATCCACCAAAATTGTTTGGCGCTCAAGATGCCGATCAGCACCACGACTGAAGACCAAGCGTCGGAGCGATGATGCCAGCCGTCGGCTTTCACGCTGAGATTGTTGGTTTGGCGTCCAAGATAAAACGCGTACCGTGCCAGCAATTCTTTCACGACAATAGAAGTAATAGTAACCACGATTGCCGTCCAGCCGAAATGCACCGCGGTTTTGTGCTGAAACTCAATAAAGGAGCTTTTCAAAAACTCGAAAGCGATAATGCCGAGAAAAAACGCGATAAACAACGCGGCGATTTGCTCCCAGCGTCCATGGCCAAAAGGATGTTCTTTGTCTGCTTTTTTGCCGGCAAATCTGACCGCCAGCACGACGACGATCGAGCTTAGCGAATCCGAAAGCGTGTGCCAGGCGTCAGCGGTCAAGGCGAGCGAGCCGGTCGTCAGTCCCGCCCAGAGTTTCAGCACAAACAGCGCGGAATTCACCACGATAGAAACAAGGCCTTCAAGATAGCCGTTTTGGGTTTTATCCATGAACTTATTATAAAACTAAAATCATTTGTAGTATAATTGCGTTCTATGAAACGGATTTATTTGGACAATAACGCGACGACCATGGTTTCGCCGGCGGCCGCGCGGGAAATGGAAAAGTTCAACACCACGCATTATGGCAATCCGTCGTCGCTGCATGGCTTCGGGCTGGATACGCGGCCGGAGCTGCGCAAGGCGCTAGACCGGATTTACCGGCTCATCAACGCGCCGGACGCCGATGATGTGCTGATCACTTCCGGCGCGACCGAGGCGAACAATCATGTCATCAAAGCCGTTTTTGCGGCGCAAATGGACAGTGTCCAAAAAAATCACTACATCACGACTAATATTGAACATCCGACAGTTTACCGGACTTTTGAATATCTCGAAAAACTTGGCGCGCGGGTTACTTATCTGCCCTGCGACAAAAACGGCCTGATTTCCGCCGCGCAGGTCAAAGCCGCGCTGACGGAGCAAACCGCGCTGGTCTCCATAATGCTGGCCAATAACGAGATCGGGACGATACTGCCGCTGTCGGAAATTGCTGCGGAGTGCCGCCAGGCTGGCGTGCTGATCCACACCGACGCGACACAGGCTATCGGCAAAATTCCTGTCAATGTGCAGGACTTGGGCGTGGATTATTTGTCTTTTTCCGCGCACAAATTTCACGGACCGAAAGGCATCGGCGGCTTGTATGTGCGGCATGGCCGGAGGCTCGAGCCGTTTTTTCACGGCGGCGAACAAATGGCCAATCTGCGCGCCGGCACGCTGAATGTCCCGGGAATTATCGGCATGGGAGTGGCCGCGCAGGAAGCGCTGGACGGACTGGCTTATGAAGCGACGGAAGTCAAAAGACTGCGCGACAAACTGGAAAATTTTATTTTGCAAAATATTCCTGATGTTTTCCTCAACGGCGACAAACAAAAACGCACGCCAAATACACTGAACATTGCTTTCAAGGACTGCGAGGGCGAGGCTTTGCTCTGGGATTTGAACGAGCACGACATCGCGGCCTCCACCGGTTCGGCCTGCGCGTCCGAAGAACTGGAATCCTCGCGGGTGCTGCGCGCGCTGGGCATAGACAAAGCCCTCTCGCATATGGCCGTGCGTTTTTCGCTCTCGCGTTTCACGGCCGAGAAAGAAATTGATTATGTGATCTCTGTTTTGCCCGCGATTATCAAAAGGCTGCGCGAGATTTCGGAGGGTAAATAGATTATGTTATACTGGAAATATGAGCAAAGATGATCTGATTGGCTTGAGTTTGTGGGAAGCTTATTCCCAGAAAGTCCATGACCGCATGAACAATCCGGCGCACCGCGGCTCGTTCACGGACAAAGACGCTAAAGCGCAAAACTGTAAATTGGTCGTGGCGGATTTTGGCGACGCGTCCTGCGGTGACTCCATACAACTTTTTTGGCTGGTCGATCCCCAAACCGACCTCATCAAAGACGCGCGGTTTTTGTCTTTTGGCTGCGGCACGGCGATCGCCAGCGCGGACGTCATGGCCGAGCTGACCATTGGCCGCACAGTGGACGACGCGGCGCAGATCACCAATCTCGATGTGGAAAAAGCCCTGCGCGATGATCCCGACACGCCGGCTTTCCCCGGCCAAAAAATGCACTGTTCGGTCATGGCCTATGACGTCATCAAACGCGCCGTGGCCAAGCACAAAAATATTGACATCAATGAACTGGAAGATCAGGAAATGGTCTGCGAGTGCGCGCGCGTGACGCGGGGCATGATCATCGATGTGATCCGTAAAAACGATCTTAAAACTGTCGAGGAGATCACGCGTTACACCAAAGCCGGCGGTTATTGCAAATCCTGCATCCGTCCGGGCGGCCACGAGCAGCGCAAATATTTTCTGGAGGATATTCTGCGCGACACACGGCAGAAAATGGCAGAAGAAGCGGGTAGTAATTCGCTCGCGCCGACCTTTGCGGAGTTGCCTAAAGCCCAGCAGTTTAAAAAAGTCGAGGAAGTATTATCCGCCTATCTGGCGCCAGTGCTGGCCAAAGACCGTGGCGGCGTAGAGCTGGCGGACATTGTCGGCAAAGAAGTGCAGATCGTTTACCAGGGCGCCTGTCACGGCTGCGCCAGTGCGGAAACCGGCACGCTGAAAATGATCGAGAGTACGCTGCAGGAAAAACTCGATCCGGAAATACAGGTCAAGATTTACGAAAAATAGCGCGGCAAAACATTTTCAAGACACCTGACAAATCTATTCATTTGTCAAAAATGAATAGATTTACCTTGTCTTCGATGAACCTTTTTCTATCCGTTTAGCCAGGTCTTGGGGCACAAAAAAATAAAGCTCTTTGCCCAAACGACGACTTTCCAGAAAACCGTTTTGCGCCAGCCAGAGCAGATCTCGGCGGGCGGTCGCCCAGCTTAAATTGTTGGAAGTAAGATGCGAATGTATGGTATAGCGCTGTTCCGAATGTTTTAGCGCATGATTTAGAAGGTCTAGTTGCCGGACATTCAGCCCGTCGAGATGATTTAACTTTTCTTTTAGGCGGAAATAGCCGGTCATTTTTTGTTGAATATATTTCTGGATATCCTCAATGGCCAGCATGATAATATTTAAGTGGTACATGATGAAATAAGTTAAGTCGTTTTCGTCATTTTCCGTGTATAAAAAAGCTCTGAGATAGCCCGGCGTTCTTTTCTTGATGTATTCGGAAATGGAAATGAATTCGAATAATTCCAGACCGTTTTTTAAGGCATACCAGTAAAATAAACCACGAGCAGTGCGGCCGTTGCCGTCGTAAAACGGATGCACATAAGCGAGATAAAAATGCAGGATAATGCCTTTGAGCAGCGGATGCACAAATTCTTGGTCATTATTGATAAATTCGCAAAGCTGCGTCAGTCTCTCCTGTATTTCCGCAGCGGGCGGCGGGGTAAAAAGCACGGCGTTGTTGTAATACACCTGCACAATGTCTCTGGCGTGCAGGTCACGGCGGAAACTTCCAATGTCCGCTTCATTGGCCAGCGTGTCTTTGGTCAGGCAAGTTTGAATTTCTTTGATCAAATCCAAAGACAGCGGCTCAGCCACAAAGTCTGTTTTGATTTTTTTCATAGTTTGATAATTGTTTAAAATCATCCGCTCGTCTTTGCTGCGCGGACGTTTGCCGCTCTTGATCAATTCCGTCGCGCGGCGTCTGGAAGTGGCCGCGCCTTCGATCTGCGCGGAGGTGATCGCTTCCTCGATCAGAGAATTTATAATTTTTTTGTCTTGCCACTCGGCCTGCTCTTTTTTTAGCCTGCTGTCCGGCGTCAGGGATTTTTGCGCCAAAATATTGCTGGCAAGCGCGCGATCCAAAATATGCAGACATTCCTGTATTTTGTCGGTCGAAACATAGCCAAACGACCGACCTTGCCGGTCTTTGAGCTGCGGAAAATTCTTGGTTTTTTGGCGGGTAAAAATTTTCAAATAATGCCAGAGAGTTTCACTGGAAGCAGTTTGTTTGGCCTGCTTTTTATATTTGAATACTTCCCACGGCCAGTATTCGGCGTTAGCCCTTGTTAAAAACTCTTGGAGATTGGTATCGTTCTCGATAATACTTGGCAGCTCAAGCAATTTAAGCTGTGTTTTTCGTCCGGGCGGCGGTGGAAACAACGGTTTTTTCATATTCACAATATATGACAAATCTATTCATTTGTCAAAAATGAATAGTTAGTGAACGCTCGCTAAAGCGAAGTATCCTCCGGATACGCTGACGAAGAGAGCGTCCGCTACGCCACTTTCATTATATAAACCACCGTGTAATAACTCGGCAAAGTGTCAATGATGAGATCCGTGCCGGAACCGGTATTGTCCGTCGCGCCGGAAAAAGCGCCGCCGGTAATGCTGCCGCTGATAGTACCGCCGGAAATAGTCGCGTTACTGCTATTAACAGTGTGCGAGTGTGAGCCGCCCTCTGCTGCTGTGCCGGAAAGAGTATTGTGACTATGTGCTCCGGCAGAAGATGTATTGCCTGTAAGAGTATGTGTATGGTTTGCAACTGTGGATGTTGTGTAGGTCGCGCTATGGTATTCGCCGTATTCATCGCTACTGGTGTCTGTATGTTGTGGGGTTTTATTATGGTATGAGTCATGCACGGTTACCGTATGTGAATGCCCGCCAGCTCCGGCCGCTAAACCACTAGTAAAACCATGTGAGTGTGACCCGCCTTCCCCTGTGCTGCCGCTGACTGAATGCGAATGCGCGCCGGCATTGTCGAGCGTGAGGCCGCCCAAAGACATATTGCTTAAATCATGGTTGTGTGTGGGCAGATTGCTAGTGGTCAGCCCCCGCCAGTTCGCGCCCTCCGCTGTCTCGCTGCCGCTGCCTTTGATGAATTTGTCCCGTAAATCCGGCGTACCGTTTTGGCCATTGCAAATGTACCAGCCGCCGCGACCGTCCGTCCAGCTCCCGTCCATCATGAGTATTGCCCCCACCGGAAAAAAAGTCAGATTGGTAATGTCTGACGCCAGCAGCGGCGAGCCGGTTTCTATTTTGGTGTGCAGTATTCTTGTCATGTAAATTCCCCCTTTGAAATATCATCAGGTAATAATAATTGTTTATTTTATTACCTATAAAGTAATACCATTATGATACCTAAATACTTAATTGTCAAGCTATTACCTATTAATATATAAAGGCAATAATGACATTGAAAAAGATATTTACCAGTAACTTGAGGAAGATAAGAAGAAATGCTGGACTTTCTCAAATGAGGCTTGCCGAACTTTGCGATACATCCACCAGTTATATTGGCCGTATCGAAATCGGCTTGCATTTCCCTTCTGCGGAAATGATCGACAAGATAGCCAAATCTTTGCAGATCAGACCCTATCAGCTTTTTCTGGAAAAACCGGTCAAGCCTTTCTATAAGAAACCGGAATTGCCTGCATTTATCAAAAAAGAAGTCCTAGCCAAGCTGAACGCCGCGGTGCAGACAGTGCGGAAATACTAGGTTTTTACAATGCGCCATTATGCACGGCTGTGCGAATATAATTGCTTACTTTGGTTTGCCAGCCTCTGCCGGTAGAACGCAAATGATTAAGGATATCAGCATCAAACATTATGTGTACATCTTGCTTGCGGTTCTCTTTTAACGGCCTGCCTCTGCGGGTTGCTTTTTTCCACATCTCCATTGTGGGGGTGAGGCACTCAGGGTCTTGGTCGTCCGGCTCACGCTTAGCCGCCTCATTGGCCAGAGCAAGCATTTCAGGAGTGACACCTTTTCTCCTCAAAATGTCCTTAATTTTCAGCATAATAAAACTCCTTTTCTTTTTTATTAGCAATTCTCGCCGAGATAAGCCGATATTGTCTATATTAATGATTTAACAATGTTTCGCTTGAGCGAAACACCCCACCGCAGCTAACGTTGCTACCTCCCCTTAGTCAAGGGGAGGCTGGCTGTCGCGTAAGCGGCAGACTGGTGGGGTGTCTTGCGGTAGCAAGACATTACAAATACTAGGCCGCATTATTTCATTATTTGTAACTTCTTGGAATATCTTTCTCAAAGTGTTAGATTAAATTTATGTCTGTTAAGAACAATCTGCAAAATATTCTCCAGGAACTCGGCTCCGTCAAACTCGTCGCTGTGACTAAATACGCCGCGCCAGAGCGGATACAGGAGCTGCTGGACTGCGGACATTTTGTACTGGGCGAGAATAAAGTACAGTCCGCCGCGCAAAAAGCGGAACAGTACCGGCAATATCCGATACAATGGCACATGCTCGGCCATTTGCAGACGAATAAAGTCAAACAGGCCGTGCAAATATTTGAAGTCATCCAAGCGGTCGATTCGGAAAAAATCGCGGATGCCATAAATAAAGAAGCGGCGAAAATAAACAAAGTTCAGAAAATTCTCGTGCAGGTCAATATCGGCCGCGAGCCGCAGAAATCCGGAGTCGCGCCGGAGCAATTGGACAGCCTGCTGAAATATTGCGCGGCTTTGCCGAATATTTGCCTGCTGGGACTAATGGCTCTGGCGCCTGATTTGCCGGACAAAGAACAGACTAGACCATATTTTAAAGCCATGAAAGAATTATTTGACCACTATGCCGTGCTGTATGGTTTGGAGTTTTTAAGTCTGGGCATGTCCGGTGATTATCCGATCGCTGTGCAGGAAGGCGCGAATATGGTAAGAATAGGTTCCAGACTTTTTACGGGGGAATAACATCATGCGAAAAATTTGTGTTTTGGGTTTGTTGTTGCTCGGCGCCGCCATTGCCCGGCCGCCTGCTTTGCCGCCGCTGAACAATAATGGTTATCCTGAGCGTATTCAGTATGTGGTGAAAGATTACATCAATAAAGAGGTCGGTTTTGTGACGGCCAATATTTCTGTGGAAACTGTCACTGCGCAAGGCCGGAAATATTTGCATCTGGAATCCCTCGAAGGCCGCTATTTTCGCAATAGCGTGACGCTGGATTACATGAGTTTTCAGACGGTCGCCGAGGAGCGTCATGATATTTGGGGCCGGAGCGCTAAATTACTCGAGTCTTATCAGCAGCTGCCGGACGGCAAGGTGAGATTTTTTCACGAGGCTAAAAACATAAACCTGACCGCGGACAACCCCGGCAATGTCTATTCGCGTTACGCTTTTTTGGTGTCTTTGAGCGGCTTTCCTTTTGAGCAAAAGGACAAAATCGTAATGAATGTTTATATGTTTGAGTACGGCAATGTTCTGCCGCTGCGCGCGGTCTATCAGGGCAAAGAAAAAGTACAAGCGCCCGCCGGTGAATTTGAGTGTTACAAACTGGAGCTGGCTGTGGACGGCGTGCTGGGCTTGTTTGCGCCGGACAAATATTATCTGTATTACACAGTGGCCGCGCCGCATCATTTTGTGCGTTTTTACCAAAAAGTCGACGACGGCTCGTGGCTGGCCAATGAGTTGATCAAGGTTTCTTTTTAATTTTTTTATTAAGGAAGATAATAAAAAAATAGCGCGATTGGATTTAAGCAATTTAACTATCACTGAGTATGATATAAAAAAATTAGTAACGCAACCAAAAATCAAGATAAATAACCTGTTTTTTATGCTATAATTAATAACGTGAAAATTTTCTTGATTTTTCTTTTCTCTGTCTTTATTAGTTTTCTTATCAATTATTTAGGCTTGCGCTGTTTGCGGCGTTTCCAATTCAGACAGGCCGTGCGCGAATGCAGCCCGCAAAGGCATCAGGCCAAAGCCGGCACACCTGTCATGGGCGGTCTGATGATCATTACCTCACTAGATTTGCTGGCGGTTTTATTCCTGCCGTATTTGAGCGGTTTGCCGCGCCTGACTAATGAGGTGATTATTTTATTGACGCTTTTTACACTGACCGGCGTGATCGGTTTTATCGATGATTTTTTGATCGTCAAAAACGGCAAAAACAACGGCTTAAAAGCGCGGCATAAATTGGCCGGACAGTTAATTATCGCCGCTTTGTTTGGCGTTTATTTATTGAAAAACAATTTCAATTTAATGGTTTCGCCGCTGTTGTATATTCTCGGCATGAACCAGCCGTTTTTGTATGTGCTGTTGTCTTCTTTTATAGTGATTGGCGTGTCCAACGCCGTGAATCTCGCCGACGGTCTGGACGGTCTGGCGTCCGGCGTGTCTATGATCGTTTTTCTCGCTTTTGCTTTTATCGCCTGGCAATTTAATAATCCGCAGCTCCTGTATTTGGCGCTGTTTGCCGCGATCGCCTGTCTGGGTTTTCTGGTTTTTAATATTCATCCGGCTAAAATGTTCATGGGCGATGTCGGTTCGCTGGCGCTGGGCACGCTGCTGGCCGGTTTTGCACTGCTGCTGCACGCCGAGCTGTATCTGGCGCTGGCCGGCATTTGGCTGGTCTGGGAAACAATCTCGGTAATTTTGCAGGTTGGCTATTTTAAACTCACCAAAGGCCGGAGACTTTTTAAAATGTCGCCGTTTCATCATCATTTGGAATTATGCGGTTGGCCGGAGAAAAAAATTGTGCGCATGGCGTGGTTGCTGACAACCGGCGCGGTTTTGCTGGCGATAATTTTTCGGATCAGGTAAATGCTGAAAATCGCGGTGTTGGGCAAAGACGGCAAGACAGGGCAGGCGGTGCTGGCGCGTCTGGCCAAATTGCCGGACTATCCGTATACAGAAAATTTGGACGACGCCGATTTACTCGTGGTCTCGCCGGGTATTCCGCCCCGAGATTATCCGGCGGTCAAAATCCCGATCATCAGCGAAATAGAATTAGCCTACAGATTAAATCCCTCGCCGGTGATCGCCGTGACCGGCACCAACGGCAAGACCACGACCACGACGCTGATCGCACGGCTGCTTGATGTGCCGGCTGTCGGCAATATCGGTGTGCCGTATATTTCCGTGGAAAAAGAATATCCTTATCTGGCTGTGGAAGTGTCCAGTTACATGTTGGAGAATATCGTGACTTTTCGACCGCGCATCGCGGTGATTTTGAATTTGACCGAAGATCATCTGGCGCGCCACAGTGACATGGCAGGTTACGCCGCCGCCAAAAAAAGAATTTTGCTCAATCAAACCGCTGACGATTTTGTGATTTATAATGCCAGCGATCCGTGGGTCTGCCAAATGACAGCCGATGCCAGGGCGCAAAAGCTGCCTTTTACCGCGCCGAATAAATTGCAGGAAGATTATGTAGCGGCGCGTCTGACGGCCCGGCTCTGCGGTCGGAGCGACACGCACATCGACAAGATTTTTGCGGAATTTACGGGAGTGGAGCATCGTATGGAAAAAGTCGGCGAGTACAAAGGCATTCGCGTGATCAATGATTCCAAAGGCACAAATGTGGACTCTACAGTTGTCGCTCTGGAATCTGAACCGCGCCAGCAGCATATTGTCCTGATCGCCGGCGGCCGCGACAAGATGACTTCTTTGCAGCCCTTGGCCGAGGCTTCGCGCGGCCGCCTCAAGAAACTTATCCTCTTGGGTGAAGCACAGGAAAGATTTGCGCGCGAGTTAAAAGAATTTCAGCCGCTGCTGGTCAAAGATTATGATGAGGCCGTGCGTGAAAGTTTCCGCGCGGCGCAGAACGGAGATTTGATTTTGCTGTCACCGGCCTGCGCTTCGTGGGATATGTTCCAAAACTTTGAGGAACGCGGCCGTTATTTCAAGGAGTTGGTGCGTAAATATGCGCCGCAAGGTTGACGCGTATATATTCTGGTCGGCTGTCATTTTGATAGTCACCGGTTTTTTGATGATACTTTCGGTGACACCGGTTGCTGGTCTGCGCAATTACAATGATGAATTTTATTTTATTTTGCGCCAATTATTTTATCTGGCCGCCGGCTTGATTTTGTGCGCCGTGCTTTCTTTTTGGGATTACACCAAACTGCAAAAATATACGCCGTTTGCTTTAGCCGCAACATTTTTTTTGTTGCTGTTGACCTATTGGCCGGGATTTGGCGTTACGACTGGCGGCGCCTCGCGCTGGCTGCGTTTAGGATTGTTGAGTTTTCAGCCGTCTGAACTCGTAAAGTTTTTTTTAATCGTTTACATTGCCAATGCGCTGGTACATAAAAAAGAAGCTCTGGCGGATTTTTGGCGCGGTACTTTGCCGATACTGCTGGTTTGCGGCGCTCTAGTGTTCGGCATTCTCAAACAGCCGGATCTGGGCACTGCTTTGGTGATCGGCGCGACGGCTCTGCTGATGTTGATCGTCGGCGGCAGCAATCTTATGGATTTATTTGTGCTTGGCCTGCTGGCTGTCCGCGTATTGATTTTTCAAATCTCGCGCACACCGTATCAGCTCAGACGCTGGACTGCGTTTCTCAATCCTTTACAGGACAGGCAGGGCGCCGGCTGGAATACGGTACAGTCGCTGATCGCCGTCGGCTCAGGCAGCTGGTTTGGCGTGGGGCTGGGCGGCAGCCGCCAAAAATTTGCTTATTTGCCGCAGCATTACAATGATTATATTTTTGCCATGATTTGTGAAGAGCGCGGTTTTCTTTTGGCGGCGGTGATAGTTTTTTTGTTTGCGTTGCTGGTGCTGCGCGGGGTCAGGCTGGCCGGCCGTGTGCGCAATCCTTTCGGCGCGTATCTGGCGTTGGGTTTTTCCCTTTGTCTGGGCATTCAAACCGCCGTGCACATGCTGGTGGTGCTGGGCTGGGCGCCGGCCAAAGGCATCACTCTGCCGTTCATTTCTTACGGCGGCAGTTCGCTGATCGTTTCGCTGGCGATGCTGGGCGTGCTCTTGCGTATTTCGCGCGAAGTGGAATGAGTGGGTGCTGATATTCCTAATGTTCGCGTAAAATTATTTCTTGTACATCCGCCAGCACAAAATAATGATCGACGTTACGGGCAGAGAAAAAATCATACCCCAGATGCCCCAGATTTCCGCACCCAGCAGCATGACCAAAAAAACTGCCAGCGGCGAGAGCCGCGAGCTTTTGCTTAAAATTTGCGGCGCGATAATATTGGCAAGTATGGCCTGCATGATACAGAAGAAAATCACAATGGGCAGGATTAAATGCAGACTGTCCGGAAAAGTGATCAGCAAAGCCGGCAGAGCGGCCAACGCCGCCCCGAAAAACGGAATAAACTGCATGAAGCCATTCCACAGCGCCAGCAGCAGCGGAAATTTGAGGCCGATCAGCAGATAAAAAATCCACACGGCCAGCGAGCTGATTACCGAAAGCAACACCTGCCCGACAAAATAACCGGTGATGATTTTGTACATCATGGTCAGGACTTTCTTTTCTTTGTTGCTGGTTTCGTGTAGTAAAGAAGCTTTGAATTTTTCCACTGGCTTGGTGTCAAACAGCATATAAATCAGTAACACATAAGCGACCAAAAATTGCAGCACCGAAGTGATCGTACGCGACAGCGAATTAACGATGTCTTTGAAAAACCCCAAAACATTGTTGCTCAACAGTACCAAATACCGGCTGATGTTTTCGTTTATCGAGCTTTGCATTGGCGCAGGGAGCAGTTCTTGGAATTGCTGAAATTTATTTTGTAGCTCAATGGTCAGGGCCGAGATTTGGGCGTTGATATTTTGTGAATTTTTGAGCAGCTCCAGCGTTTGCATGATGAGCGCCGGCACGAACAGCGCAATGGTAAAAATCAACGCGGCAGTCAGCAAGACGATGCTCAAAAGCGCGGCCAGCCGACGGGAGTGAATTTTGGTGTAGAGGTATTCCATGAGCGGATACATCAGCAGATAAAGAAAAACCGCCAGCGCGCTGACCCAAAAAGTCGTCGGCGCCAGCACGCGCACTGCCAGACACAGGATCGCCAGCGCGACCCAGTATTTGTGTGCCGCGATAAATTTGAGCAGACGTTGCAGCCAGGCCAAAATAAATATTTGTTGATTGTTAGCAGCCATGTGCGTTCTCCTTTTGCAAAAAGATAGTTTGTGCCGGATAAGCCAGCTCAATATTTCTTTGGGCGAACTCGGCTTTGATCCGGAAATTAATCGCCTGCTGTATGTCCATGTAACGATTGTAGTCGTTGCTCAAGACATAGTAAACCACTTCGAAGATCAGCGTGGACGCGCCCAGCTCCGCCAAATGCGCGCGGTCAAAACTGGCCTGCTGCTGCTCGCGGATAATGGTTTCCAGCAGCCGCGGAATTTCCTGCAGTTTGTCCAGCGGCGTCTGATGCGGCAGATTGAGCCGGAAAATCACGCGCCGCAGATTCATGCGTTTATAATTGCGCACACGCGAGCCGGTCAGGTCGGTATTGGAAAAAACCAATTCCTCGCCGTCGAGACTGCGCAGCCGCGTAGTCTTGATGCCGATATTTTCCACCGTGCCACGGAATTCGCCGACGACAATATAGTCGCCCAGCTCAAACGGCCGGTCAAAAAATATAATAAAATAACTGAACAGATCGCCGAGTATAGACTGCGAGGCCAGCGCTATAGCCACGCCGCCGATGCCAAATCCCGTGACCAGCGCGGAAACACGTATGCCCAGATTGTCGAGCAGGAGAGTCAGTGTCAAAGCCCAGATCAGGATTTGCAGCAGGATTTTGATCACGGTCGCGGTTTGCTTGTGATTGAAAGTGTTTTTTTTGCCGAGGCAGTGCTCGACCAGTGGCGTGACAAAATTGGTCAAAAAATGAATGCCGTAATAAGCAAAAAGTATTTTAGCCGCCACGTTGAGAAATTTCAGTGCGGTTTCGGACACGAGCAGACGCTGGACATTGAGCCAAAAAGCCAGAAAATAAGCCGGCACGAGCAAATTTTTTTCGATGTTTTCAAATAAGAGGTCTTGCAAAAAAGCCGCATGTTTCTTGCTCCAATTTTCACAGACGCGCAGGATAAATTTTTTGCAGCCCCAGACCAGGATCACGGACAGCGCGAGGCTTACCGCGAACCAAATATACGCGCCGACTGTGTTGCCGTAAAATTGTTTGGCCAAAATTTCCTGCATGAGCCTATTTTAACACAATGCGCTATAATTGCGCCCGTGGCAGTTTTGGTGGAGCGAGAGCCTATCGGCATTTTTGGCCGCATGAATTCCGGCAAAAGCTCGGTGATGAATCTGCTGACCCAGCAAGAAACCTCTATCGTGGACGCGACGCCCGGCACGACCGCCGACACCAAAACCGCGCTGTTGGAATTGCACGGCTTGGGGCCGGTGAAATTATTTGACACGGCCGGTCTGGACGAGAGCGGCGCGCTGGGCGCAAAAAAACGCCGCAAAACTTTCAATGATTTAAAAGAATGTGCTTTGGCGCTTTTGCTCATCGACCCCGCGGCGGAGGAATTCGCGGTGGAAGCGGAGATCATCGCGGAAGCGCGCGTTGGGGACAAACAACTTTTGGTTGTCTACAATATATTTCAGGACGCGGACGAAAATAAAATAACCGGCGTGGAGAAAAAACTTAATTTGCTGCGTTTTTACCCCAAAATCACTTTGCGCGCCAACGCTCCGGCCTGCCGCGCGCCGCTGTTGGATTTTATTTTGAAAAATTACATTCCCCAAAACGCCAAAATGGAATTACTGCCTTTTGTGCAAAAAGACGAGTATTACGCGCTGATCATCCCTATGGACGGAGAGACGCCGCCCGGCCGTTACCTGC
>JAISEH010000124.1 GCA_031264205.1 Candidatus Margulisiibacteriota bacterium | reverse complement strand
TGTAGCGGTGGCGAAGTTTTTGCAGATTTTCCGGCAGGACAATATCTTCGCGCGCGTAAAGCGTCCGCACATTTTTGGCGAATTGCAAAATCTTGAAGCCTTCGCAGACCAGAGCTTTTTGTTCGCGGCGGTAAACCGCGTCGCTCAACAATTTGCGCAGATTTTTGATCTCGGGATTTTCCGGCGAAGTCAGCAGCACTTAAATTTTCTCGATCAGGACCACCGCTTCCGCGGCAATACCCTCGCCCCGTCCCGCAAAACCCAGCCGCTCAGTGGTGGTGGCCTTGACACCGATGCGATCCGCCGGCAGACCGAAGACCACGGCAATATTGGTTTGCATGTCTTGAATATACGGCGCGAGTTTTGGTTCCTGACAAATGATCACACTGTCGAGATTCATTAGTTTGTAGCCGCGGCTGATGAGCAGCGCGTTGACGTTTTCCAGCAGCTCCAGACTGTTGATGCCCTGATAAGCCGGATCCGTGTCGGGAAAATGCTCGCCGATCGAGCCTAGCGCCGCCGCGCCCAGCAACGCGTCCATCACCGCGTGCAACAGCACGTCAGCGTCAGAGTGTCCGTCCAGCCCTCTGGCATAAGGAATATCCACACCGCCGATTATCAATTTGCGTCCGGCGGTGAGCTGATGCACATCGTAGCCGATACCAACTCTCATGAAATATATTATACTCTCTCTCATGAACAAAAAACAACGCGGCGCGTTGCTGCTGGCGGCTCTCTGTCTGGGCTGGTGGCTGCTGGACAGTTTTGTGTTCTGGAAAGAAATCGCCGAACAGCGTTACGCGCTGCACACATTGACAGAAATCAGAGTTCTTTGCCGCAACAGACCGCAGGGACGCCGGGCCATCAGCGCGGCCTTTGCCAGAATGAAAGAACTGGAAGAAAAATTTAATTATTTCGATCCCGACAGTGAATTATCTCAAATCAATCAAAAAGCTTTCCGGCAGGCAATACCTATCAGTGACGACATGAACGCGATACTGGCGCTGGCGCTGACCGGCAGTGAGATTTCCGGCGGCGCTTTTGACATCACGATCACGCCGATCTCGCGTCTGTACGGATTTGGCGCGGAGCAAAAACAAAAGCCGGATCCGCGGAATATTCAAAAACAGCTGCAGAGCGTCGGCTGGCAAAATGTGCGTCTCGACAGCCAAAAACAAACTGTGCGTCTGCTGCACAGCCGCACGCAACTCGATCTGGGCGGCATCGCCAAAGGCTACGCGGTAGACCGGGCTGTCGAAACTCTGCGGCGGCACGGCATTCACCACGCGCTGGTCAACGCCGGCGGCAATATTTTTGCGCTGGGACAAAAGCACGGCAAACCCTGGCGAATAGCGATACGCAATCCGCGCGCCGTGGAAGAAACCTTGCAGGTTTTTGAATTGAGCGGCGAGGCCTGTGCGACTTCCGGCGATTATGAGCAATATTTCACGGCGGACGGACAGAGATACGCGCATATTTTCAATCCACAAACCGGCCGGCCGGCCAATCTGGAGAATGAGCTGGCCAGCGTCACGGTGATCGCCGACAGCGCAGCCCGGGCAGACCTGCTCTCCACGACCTGCTTTGTGCTGGGCGCGGAAAAATCCAGTATTTTTCCCGAAAAGAAATTTTTTTATAACTCTAACACTGACTAATTTGCGGTCAGCGCTTTTAATTGTTCTTCCACAATTTTAAATTTTTCGGCGTAACCTTTTTCTTTTTCTCTTTCTTTTTCGATGACTTCCGGCGGCGCTTTTTCGATAAAACTTTTATTGGCCAGTTTATTTTTGATGCGGTTAATTTCGGCCTGATATTTATTTTTTTCTTTTTCCAAACGGGCAATCTCGGCCTGCAAATCGATGAGTTTATCCAACGGCACAAAAATCTCCGCGCCGTTGATCACCGCGTGTGAAGCATTGCGCGGCTTGGTGGCCAGTCTAGTCACCAGATCGATTTTTTCCACGCCGGAGAGCTGCTGAATATATGGCTTGGCCTCGGTCAAAGCCTCGGCCACAGCCGGCACACCGCAAAGAATGATCAAATCCGCTTTTTTCGCCGGCGCGACATTCATCTCCGCACGAATATTACGCACCGCGCGGATCAGCTCAATAACCACAGCTATTTTTTTCTCGCGCGCCGGATTGAGCAGAGTTATGTCCGCCTGTGGCCAGCCCGCATTGATCACTTTGCCGGCGTTGCCGAGTTTGGCCCAGATTTCTTCCGTGATAAAAGGCGTCACCGGATGCAACAGGCGCAAAATGCCGTTGAACACAGTCAAAAAAGTTTCTTTATGCAGTCCCAGTTTGGACATCTCGATATACCAGTCGCAAAATTCATTCCAGACAAAATCATACAAACCCAGCGCCATGTCGCCGAAATAAAAATTGCGCAACGCGGAGTCGGTTTTCTGGATCACCTGTTGATAACGCGAAAGTATCCATTCGTCAGCTGGCGATTTTTCCGCGCTAAATTTATTGTCCGCCAATTTCAGCAACACAAAACGCGCGACATTCCAAATTTTATTCATGAAATTGCGGCTGGCCAAAACTTTCGGCGTCGCAAGCTTGAGGTCTTGTCCGCCAGCCGTCACCATCGCAGCCAGCGTGAAACGCAGCGCGTCCGCGCCGTGTTCTTTGATCAGCTCCACCGGATCGACGGCGTTGCCCGTGGATTTGCTCATTTTTTTGCCGTGCTCGTCGCGGATCAAGCCGTGGATCACGACTTTGTGAAACGGCACAGCTTTTTGGAATTCTAAACCCATCGTGATCATGCGCGAAACCCAAAAAGTGATAATGTCGTAACCGGTCACCAGCAGCGCGGTCGGGTAATATTTTTGCAAGTCGGCGGCGGCGTCCGGCCAGCCCAGCGTGGAAAAAGGCCAGAGCGCCGAGCTGAACCACGTGTCCAGCACATCCGTATCCTGAGTTAATTTGTCCGAACCGCATTTGG
>JAISEH010000086.1 GCA_031264205.1 Candidatus Margulisiibacteriota bacterium | reverse complement strand
GAGTCAGCCGCGCGTCATACTGATATTTATCCAGCTCGATGGCCTGCCGCGCGTACAACATGGCGCGCCAGTAATCTTCTTTTTCATAGTGCCACTCGGACAAAACCGTCCGCGCGTCGATGTATTTGCTGTCCAGCTCAGCGGCGATCTGCATGTAATGCAGGGCTAGCTCCGGCTGATCCAGCATGTGGTACGCCCAGCCCAGCCGAAAATTAAAAAGCGCGTTGTCCGGCTCGCGGCGCACAATTTTGCGCAAAACTTTGGCGCATTCCCGGAAACGGTCATTGTCATAAGCCAGATTGGCTTTGGCCAGCAGCGCGTCGGTTTGATTATTGGCGATCAGCGTGAAGAGCAAATCGTACACTATAAAACAGCCGACGCCGAGTAAAATGCCGAGCGCCAGTGGATTGTCAAACATAGGCTGTCCTTTCTCGCAGTATTTTACTCTAAAAACTTCGATCTGCCACTATTATTTGGCGGCGTGCTAAAATGCCGTTATGGAAATAACGACGCTGATTTTAATTTGTTCAGTTTTTCTTTTGGCGGTCGCGTTGCTCTGGCCGAAAATATTCAGCAAAAAAGAAAACACGGCAGATTTTCTGGCGCCGAAATTGGCCGATATAGACAAATTGATCCGTGACGAATTTAGCCGCAACCGCCAGGAAATGAACGCCGCGGCTAAAGACACGCGCGAAGAGCTGGCCAAATCTTTACAGTTATTCGCCGCTAGTTTGGAAAAGATTCGCGCGGCTGTGGAAAACAAATTGCGGGATATTCAGACCGACAACAATAACAAACTGGAACAAATGCGCGCGACTGTCGACGAGAAACTGCATCAGACACTGGAAACCAGACTGGGCGAATCTTTCAAACTGGTGAGCGAGAGATTGGAGCTGGTGCAAAAAGGCCTGGGCGAGATGCAAAGTTTGGCCGCGGGAGTCGGCGATCTGAAAAAAGTTTTGTCCAATGTCAAAACGAAAGGCGTGCTGGGCGAATATCAGCTCGGCGGCATTTTGGAACAAATACTTTCGCCAAGCCAGTACGCGCAAAATGTGAAAATCAAATCAGGCAGCCGCGAGCTGGTGGAGTTTGCCGTAAAAATTCCGAGCAAGGCGGATTCCGCGAAAATTGTCTGGCTGCCGATCGACGCCAAATTTCCCACGGAAGATTATGACCGCCTGCTCTCCGCATATGACATCGGCGACCCGGGAGAGATCGAGCTGCACAAAAAAGAGCTGGAAAAAAAGCTCAAAACTTTTGCCAGAGACATCGCGGGAAAATATATCGACCCGCCGCAGACCACGGATTTTGCTCTGTTGTTTTTGCCTTTTGAGGGACTGTACGCCGAAGTGCTGAGAATTCCGAATTTATTTGAGAGCCTGCAGCGCGATTACAAAATCGTGATCACCGGCCCGACGACAATCTCGGCGTTTCTCAATAGTCTGCAGATCGGCTTTCGCAGTCTGGCGGTGGAAAAACGAACCAGCGAGATTTGGGATTTGCTCGGCGCGGTGCGCACGGAGTTCGGCAAATTTGGCGACGTGCTGCAAAAGACCAAAGACAAACTGGATGCGGCCAGCAGCGAGATCGAAAAAGCCGGCGCGCGCTCCCGCGCGATAGAGCGCAAACTGCGCGATGTACAGGAGCTGCCGGAAACAGCGGCGCAAAAACTGCTGGGCGATTTGAGCGAGGCGGAAGCGGCCGCAGATTAGGCCAGCTCGGACAGCGCGCAGAGTAGCGCCTTGTCCGCCGCTAATTGGCCGGTTTTGATTTGATAATCAACATTTTGCAGGGCGCAATAAGTGTTTTTCAATTTTTGATAATCGTGTTTCCGGAGCGGCGGCAAAATATTTTTTTCTAAATTCCAGGTGTTTATTTTTAGCAGACCGGCTATTTCGTGGATATTCAGACGCTGCGCCTGCAGTTCTTTGATTTGCAGCAGGACGCGGAGCTGTCCGGCTATATAGCCGAGCAGTTTTTGCGGCGCCTCGCCGTCTTTGAGCAGCGTGGTGGTCAGCCGTAAAATTTCCGGCAAGTCTTTACGGCGCAGAGCTTCTCCCAGAGCATAAGCCTGCAATCCACCCGCGCTGGCTAGCGCCTGCACGTCCTGAATATTCAGCTTGTTTTTGCCGGACGCGTAGACCAGTAATTTATCGGCTTCGTTGGCCAGCGCGCCGAGCGACAAGCCGGTGGTGGCCACCAAAAACTCCGCGGCCGTCCGGTCTATCGCGCAGTTTTTTTCGCGCAGGTAATTGCTGAGCCAGTCCGCCGCTTTGTCCTGCTCCCAGGGTTTGAACGGCTCAAAAATTTTAGTCTCGCCGTTTTTTTGAAAAAACTTGAAAAATTTCCGCCGTTGATCGACCGGACCATTGACGATGAAAACCGCGCTCACGCCGTCCGGCAGATTTTCCAGCGCGGCAAAGAGACGCGTTTCCGCGCGCTCGTCCAGAGCGGTTTTTTCGGTTTCCGCAGTGCCTGTCTCCGCATCGTCTGTTTCCGCGTTCTTTTTTTTCTTACCGCTTTTGAGGAAAAACGGATCGCGCACCAGCACCAGCCGCGTCGGTGAAAAAGTCGGGATAGTTTGCAGCGAATTGATGATCCTATTGAGGTCTTTTTCTTCCGGCGGGATGATGTCCAGCGCAAAAGCCACCGAAGCCGGATCAATGTGTTTTTTCTGGAGCGCGCGGGCAGTCTGTTCGACCAAAAACTGCTCTTCGCCGCCGATAAGATATAGCTTAGTGTCCGCCATAAAAACCGCATTCCTGCCAGATCGTGGTGGATTCTTCATGTCCGGGCCAGACGATGATGCTGTC
>JAISEH010000031.1 GCA_031264205.1 Candidatus Margulisiibacteriota bacterium | reverse complement strand
TGTAGCTCGTTAACCCCCCCCCCCCCGTATTTGGCGTAGGGACGCTAAAAATCTTAGTACTCCTACCGCAATAGAAAACAATATCCTTTCCGGCTGAAAAGCCGGCAGGGATTTTTATTGTTTAGGCAGTAATCAAAGAGGAGGTGATTTATATGTCAGGAACAGACCCAACAGCAGCAACACAAAATGACTCAACAGCATTAGCATCAGGATTTAAGAAAGTAACTAGTTTGACAGTAGGCGGTGTGACGCTGAGCAATATTGCTAAAGACGCCTATAACGCGATCGGCAATGTTACACAGATTCGTTCCAAGCTTATGTCGGAGATTGAAAAAGTGGCTACTGGCAACGGCGGAAAGGAAATAAATGTCAGTTTTAAATCTGGTGCATCCGCAGTATCCATCGACATCTCCACCGGCGCCGGCGCTCTGGTGCTGGACGACGCTTTGCAAGAGTTGTCCACATTGGAGCAGGCAGCGGCTCAGCTCGTAGCAGCGGAGAACAAGGCACAAAAGCAAGTGCATTCGGTGACAGGTCAAGGTTAGTCGAACTTAACAAGCAACAATAGTTGCGAAGTTAAGTGAGACCCACAAGGACACGAAGTGTCCGACGTGTGAAAGGTGAATAACCTGACTTGTTTAAAGGCCATGCTTTTCAGCATGGCCTTTTTTTATTCAGAAGGCGCACGTCCGGACGTGTGTTCTTTACATTATTTTATCCGAGGCAGGTGTATAATTTCTTTATGCGTGAAATCTCCGCTGAATTGATCGCCAAAAAAATCGCCGCCGCCATTGTGGACCTGAATCTCAATTTACCGCCGGATGTCGAGCGCGCGCTGCGGACGGCCGAGCAAAACGAAACCTCGCCGCAAGGCCGTGCTGTCCTGCAAAAACTTTTGCAAAACGCGCAGGCCGCGCGTGTGGACGGACTGCCGCTCTGCCAGGACACCGGCACGTGCGTGGTTTTTTTGGAGATCGGACAGGAGGCGCATATCGCCGGAAATTTAAATGAAGCTATTCGATCCGGCGTCGCGCGCGGCTATCAGTCTCTGCGCAAATCTATAGTCCGTGATCCGCTCGACCGCGTAAATACGCAGGACAATACACCGGCCGTGATCCACACCGAGATTGTGGCGGGAGACACATTCAAAATCAATTTACTGGCCAAAGGCGGCGGTGCGGAAAATAAATCCGCATTGTATATGCTCCGCCCGACCGCGGATAAAAACGAAATAATCGCCAAAATTGTCGAGATCGTGCGAAAAGCTGACTCGGCGCCCTGTCCGCCGCTGATACTCGGCATTGGCCTGGGTGGAACTTTTGACACCGCGCCTATTCTGGCCAAAAAAGCCCTATTGCGCGAGATCGGCAGCGCGCATCCTGACCAAAACTATGCCGCTCTGGAAAAAGAAATTTTGCAAGCAGTAAACAAATTAAATATTGGTCCGGCCGGTTACGGCGGCATTACCACCGCGCTGTCCGCGTTTATTCTCACGGCTCCGTGCCATATCGCCAGTTTGCCGCTCGCCGTAAATATTCAGTGCCACGCGGCGAGACATTGCGAAATAATGTTATAATCGCCCAACCATGAAAGTCATCGGCATCACCGGCACCAATGGCAAGACCACCACCACGCATATTGTCTGTGAGGTTTTGCAAAAGGCCGGACACAAGGCCGCTCTGATCGGCACAATCACCAATCGCCTGACCACACCGTCGCCCTGGGAGCTGGCGGAGATTTTCGAGCAAGAGAGAAAAAAAGGCACGGAATATTTGGTCATGGAAGTTTCCTCGCACGGCATACATCAAGACCGGATCAAGGGCATTTTTTTTCACGTCAAAGCCCTGACCAATGTCACGCGCGATCATCTCGACTATCACAAAACTTTTCGCGCCTACCAAAAAGTAAAATACGGCTGGCTAAAGCGCGGCTGCGGCATAAAAATCACCCCGCGGATTTGGCGCCGGGAAAAAATCGATTTTAAGCACCCGTTCACCGGCAAATTTAACGAGCACAATTTGCAGACCGCGCTGGCTGTACTGAAAAGTTTAAATATTTTGCCTGAAAAAAAATTGAAAAAACTTTTCGCTGATCTGGCGCCCGTGCCAGGCCGCTTCGAAGTCATTCATAAAAAACCTTTTGTCGTCGTCGATTATGCTCACACACCCGACGGCCTGGAAAATCTTTTGAACGCCGTGACTGATTTGCGCCAAAAACAAAAATCCGGCGGCCGCATCATCACAGTTTTCGGCTGCGGCGGCGACCGCGACAAAGGGAAGCGGCCAAAAATGGGGCGGCTGGCTTTGCGCAAAAGCGATATTTGTCTGGTAACTTCGGACAATCCGCGTACGGAGAATCCTGATCTGATTATTCAAGACATTTTGGCCGGTATGCGTCAGGGATTTTTTAACCGGAGTAAAAAAATTATCGTGCAGGCCGACCGGCGTCTGGCCATACAGCAGGCTGTGCGTCTGGCACAGGCTGACGATTTTGTCGTGCTGGCCGGTAAAGGACATGAGACCTATCAAGTGCTTGGCCAGAAAAAACAGCATTTCGACGACCGCGAAGAAGCTAAAAAGGCGCTAAAAAAATGCCGGCCAAAATAGTCAGATTTCCTACCAAAGTCGTGCAGATCGGCGCGGTAAAAATCGGCGGCCGGAATCCGATCGCCGTGCAGTCGATGACCAACACATTTACCACCGATGTCCCGGCAACCCTCAAGCAGATCAAAGCCTGCGCGGACGCGGGTTGCAACATCATTCGCGTAACAGTGCCGGACCAGAAAGCGCTGGAAGCGTTCGCCGAAATAAAAAAACTCTCGCCACTGCCGGTCGTGGCGGATATTCATTTTGATCACCGCATGGCCATCGGCGCGATCGAAGCCGGCGCGGACAAAATCCGGATCAATCCGGGCAATTTGCAGGGCGCGGCCAAATTAAAAGAAATCATCGCCGCGGCCAAAAAACGGCATATTCCTATCCGCATCGGTGTCAACTCCGGTTCGGCCAAAAAAGATCTGGTGCGGCTGGCTGTGGAGTACTGCGAGTTTTTTGAAGCGCAGAAATTTCGGAATATTGTGCTTTCGCTCAAGTCCTCCTCGGTCCTCAATTCGCTTGACGCTTACATACGCATGGCGCAAAAACGTAATTATCCTCTGCATGTCGGCATCACCGAAGCCGGCACGGAATATTACGGCGCCCTAAAATCCGCGGTGGGCTTAGGCGCGCTGTTGACCCGCGGACTGGGCGATACAGTCCGTGTTTCGCTGACCGCCGATCCGGTCAAGGAAGTGCTCGCCGCGCGTCACATACTCAAATCTCTGGGACTGCTCGCCTGCCCCGAAGTCATATCCTGCCCGACTTGCGGCCGCACGCAGATCGACATCATCGGTCTGGCCAATCAAGTCGAGCAAAGACTGCAAAAATTGCGCAAAAATATCACTGTCGCCGTGATGGGCTGTGTCGTCAATGGCCCGGGCGAGGCGGCGCACGCGGATTACGGCATCGCCGGCGGCAAGGGACAGGGCGTTATTTTCGCCAAAGGGCAAAGATTAAAGACCGTGCCGGAGAAAGATTTAATTTCTGAACTTTTTAAGCTGATCGACCGGTAAACTATTTAACCTGACAAAACTGGACTAAATATTTTTGGTGCAAATTGTTCAATAAATTGCAGGCGTCATGATTGTACTTGGCCAGCAGATCTATGGAGTCGGACGACGGGACAATCGGCGGCTTGAGCAATTCGTAAACCTCCAGTCCGAACGCCGCGGCGAGCTTCAGCATTGTGGTCGGCGATATCCATTTGCGTCCGGTTTCAATCGCGCTGACAAAATTGACCGAAACATCTATTTTTTCCGCCAACTCTTCCTGCGACCAAGCGTAGCGGCTGCGGCATAGTTTGATATTATGGCCTAAAAGCTGAAATAAATCTTTTTCCTGCATAACACTACTCCTATTAGATTGATATTATTATCTCTTATTGACAAATCCACCAATTACTATTAGAATTAGTATAGACTGTCTATCAGTCATTATTTTAGAGGGGGTATGTTTATGGCAGATAATTACACAGACGCATCAGACACGAATTTTAAAGGAATAGTTGGAGGGGTAACTTACAATATCGAGACCGGTGAACCGCTTTCGGCCGAAGGCGTGAGAAATGCTTTGCATACCAAAGAAAACGTGGCGAATAAAAAGGATACTCTAAACGACAGTTCTACAGAATATCCTTCATCAAAAGCGGTCTACGCTCTTGCGCAGGAGCTGGCGGCGGCAGCGCTGCCGGTGGGTATGATACTGGCTATGTCCGTAAGCAGCTGGATAAACGCCAGCACGGCATTCAAAAGCAACTGGAAAGTTTGTGACGGCACAGGTGGTACACCGGATTTGCGTGGTCGGTTTTTGCGTGGTGGGACGGCAAGCGATCCGCCTACCGGCGATGGCAAAAAAATATTATCTATAAACGAAATGCCTTCGCATAGTCATGGTGTTAAGGATAACGGGCATAAACATAGCGGTACAAGTATACGTATTAACGCGACTTGGGATTGGCTGACCACTAACGTCCTAGTTGATACGACGCGAGAGCCAACGACAAGAGCAAATGTATCAACCGAGAAAGCAAACATTTCCATCGAGAACAACGGCAGCGGGCAGGCCTTCGATGTCGTGCCTGCTTTTTATACGGTGATTTATATAATGAAAATCAGCTAATCGACCGCGTCTCAGCTCGTTTCGACTACGCTCTATGCAAGTTGCTCGACAACCTGCCGAAAAATTTCTGTCCCCAAACACAACACAAAAAATCACTGCATTTTTTTCGCTCTAAGCTCGATATATTTATAAGAGGTTAGTATATTGTTAGTTAGGAAAGGAACTGGGCATGTATACGAAATGGATAGCCACAGAACTGGAAAAACTAATCGACTCCTTGAATACTGCGCTAGCACAACTAGCTGAAGCGCTTTCTGACAGTTTGCAACAATACGTCTTAAATGTGCATACTGTTATTACTAGCATTGTCAAAGGCCAGCTGCCCGTGACCGTCTTAGATTCAGATCAAAATTTAGATATTATCGATCAATATTCTCAACAACTCTCTGAATTTATTTCAAGTCTCAATCAATACCAAATCGTGCGGAAATATACGGATTCTTTGGCCAGAGTTCTTGCTAAATATTGCGCCGAAAATGGACAGGAAAATCTCGAACGATATTTAGACTATCGCGCCAAACCTGAATATTTAAAGGAAAACTCATCGGAGCTTAACCGAAAAAAATATGAAAACGAAACAGCCGACAAATCAACCCATCATCTGGATGGTATCCCGCTAGGTTTTATGCAAAAGGCGCTCGAAATCAATCTTAACAATCAGAATTTTGCTGAATTATTTGAAAATGCGCTGACTGCGGAAGACGTTGGCAAGATTTTACTTGATGAATTTATCCATAACACGCGAATTTCTCTGGGCAAAATTTCCGCGAATCTGGCGGAAGCAGCTTCGCTTCCTACAGATTGCGAAATCGAGCTTAGTATTGAAACTCTGTTGAAGCTCAGCGGCTATATATCTCAATTAGAGGGGAGTTTGCTTTTTACCCGGCATACCCATTCTATAGAACTCGTCGATATGTACAAATTGGCCGAGATAGTTCAGCGGCCTCTGGCTGTCTTGCGCGACAAAAGTCCAGCGCCCGACGCCGCAGAGTATATTCTGGTGCTGGATGCGCGCGATGCTGACGACAAAATATTGTTCCTGCCGGTCAAGCTGCCGGAAACAATTCAAACAACAAACAACTCCGGTTTTCACCTAGCAGAACAAGGACAGGCCTATGTGCCCACTTCTTACGGCGTGATTCCAGGTGTTTTATTAAACCCGGAAAAATACGAGGAGTTGTATATTTCTCAGAAGTATTTAGACGCTACAAGGGATTATATAAACCGCGACACTGACGCCAACCCGTATTTAACGCCGCCAGCCGACAGTTATATATATGAGCTTGTGACCGAACAGCAGCTCAATTTAGCAGAAACATCTCGATTGTCAAAAGCGGAACAAACCGAAATAAAGAACCAATCTTTCGCCGAGACCAGCCAAAAATACGATTTAATATTCCTCTGTGTCGGCACGGGCTACCGGAAAATATTTGCGCTTTGTCCCAAGGGTGAGCGCACAGTCATCGGTATTTTAGTTTGGCAAAACTATAATTTCGACAACAATAGCGGAAAAGCGGATTCTGTTTCAGACCTCCACACCGGCAATAAAACAATTCTGCATAGCGACAAATTCAAAAAATATCTTATACAACATTAAAATTATTCTGGTACTATTTTGCAACAAAACATTTCTGCTTGCGATATATTCTCGCTATGCAAAATTTTTATCTTAAACTCATTGCCCAGCCAATTTTCGGCAAGAACATAAACTTGTTAGCAACTGCAACAACGGGAACGCTCGAAAAGGAAAATATTCGGTACAGCACGTTGAAATTTTCCCAAGCCGCAGAATACACATTGCCTATACTCGGTCAGGCCTTTATCAACCAAGCTCGCAGTTTTTCCGCCTTTGGCATCGACCAAGTCTGGCTCGCACCGCCCAAACAAATTATTTTATCGGATCATTATAATAAAACTCTATCTGTTTCTGTTGAGTCGTTGCGTTATCAGCTCAACAGGGATATTTACGCCTTGTATCTGCAGAATGAAGTTCAACTACCAATGGCCAATCTCAATTTGCCGGTCAAAATTATCGAATGTACAGCGGCTGCGCAAATCCGCGCGTTAATTTCTCCGCAAACACTGGACTTTGCCACTAAAGATTTTGGTTTAGTTAAAACCAGCTTTGTTAATTTTGATCCGGTTTCTGAATTATTTACCCTGACCCTTTCCAGTCAACTAAAAGCCACTTTGCCTTTTATTCCAGAATTCGCGGCTGACGGGTTGCTGTTAAACAAAAATTATAGTCTGGAAGCATTTTTATTTAATACGCCTTTGCAGGCAGCCTGCACGCGGCATTCTGACTCGCCGCTTGCTTTACACATAAAAACAATAGGACTAATTCACACCGCGCGCGCAACCAATTATCTGCTCGACCTCTCCCAACCGGTCGATCTAGGCAGCGAGGGCTTTGTCTTTCGTCTGCTGGTCGACAGCGCCGGCAAGTTAATTCACACTAACACTGTTCCGGATCTATTTTTTCAGCCTTAAAAATCCACGTCTCTTTTCATCGCCTGCGCTAAAATAAAAATAGTATAATCTTTCTGTGAAAAATTTTGATGAGGAATTTATGCGCCGCGCTTTCACGCTGGCGGAACGCGGCCGCGGTTTTGTCTCGCCCAATCCGCTGGTCGGCGCGGTCATTGTCAAAAATGGCAAAATTTTGGCTGAAGGCTGGCATGAAAAATACGGCGGACATCATGCCGAGCGCGCGGCTATTCTCAAACTGGCCGGAAAAAGACCGGTCAAAAACTGCGCGCGCGGCGCGACTATTTATGTTTCACTGGAGCCGTGCGCGCATCACGGCCGGACACCGCCTTGCACGGACATTATCATCGAGGCCGGGATAAAAAAAGTCGTCTTTGCCGTCCGCGACCCCAATCCCCAAGTCCGCAAGCTTGATCCCGCGCGTATCTTAAAAAAAGCCGGTCTGGAAGTGGTTTATCCGGTCTTGGAGCAGGAAGCGCGCGAACTGAACAAAGTTTTTTTCAAAAACCAGACGCGGGGTCTGCCGTACATCACGCTAAAGTCCGCCGTCACACTGGACGGCAAAATCGCTGACGCGCGCGGACGGAGCAAATGGCTCACCGGAGCGGGGGCGCGCGCGGAAGTGCAAAAACTACGGCTGACGCATGACGCTGTGTTGGTCGGCAAAAACACTGTCCTGCAGGACAATCCACGCCTGAATATCCGCCTGCCCGGAATCAAAAAAGAAAATTACAAAATCGTCCTCGGTGCGCGCGGACAATTCCCCTCCAGCACAAAATTATTAAAAGACCCTCAAGCAATTTTCACTGCGGAAAGAGATTTAAAAAAACTGCTGACCGAGCTTTACCAAAAATATCAAATTTGTTCCGTGCTGGTCGAGGGCGGCGCGGCAGTCAATACGTCTTTTTTGCAAAGCGGTCTGGCCGATGAATGGCAATTATTTATCGCGCCGAAAATTTTGGGCGGCGGCGCGCTGCCGGTGGTTGGCGATCTCGGTATCAATAAACTATCAGAATTTTATCACGCTAAAATTCATTCTGTGCAAAAAATTGGTGAGGATGTTTTATTGTCCTGTCATTTCAATATCCGCCAGCGCCAGGGCGGCAGGGCGATCCAGCGCGCTACGCCGACCAAATGGTCTTCCGGCACAAAGCCCCAGTAACGGCTGTCCGAGCTGTGCGGACGATTATCGCCCAGCACAAAATAATGGCCTTCCGGCACTTTAATTGGTCCGTAATAGCTGTTGTCATTATTCCAGGTAAACTTATCCTGATCCGGTAAATATTCGCCGTTGATCAGCACGCGGCCATTGCGCAGCTCGACCACATCGCCCGGCAGACCGATGCAGCGTTTCACA